>CAYOAS010000051.1:0-8511 GCA_964402015.1 uncultured archaeon
GGTTTAATCCAATCTTTTTGCCGAGCAGGTTTTTCCTGAGAGTTTGCATCAGTTGTTTTTCCCTTTCAAAGCCGCGGATACCGCGCAAGCCGCTGAAGCGCAGGTTTGCGTTTTTTTCCTCGAAATGCGATGCTACCAGCAATGGTTTTTTGTTTTTGTTGAGGATTAAGAACGCGTTTGGAAAATTTTCTGCATTTTGCAGGGAAAAATACGAAAAGTTTGGGTCAAAAATGTTTTCAAAGTTTCTCAGCATTATTGTTTGCGCCTTTGTTTTTTCAAACAATTCAGCGATTTTTTGCTGCATTTCTTGCATCAGACCACGAATTTTCCTTTTTTTATTATCCAATGCTCTTTGCCTTTTGCATCAATGCCGTGAATGTTCATTTTTTGCCGAGGATTATTGATAACAATATCGCAGTGGTAGGTTGTTTCCCTTCCGGGCTCGTAGCCTGCTCCAAGCGCAATGTGCATCATTTTTGCTAGCTTTTCTGTTTCAATCAGATACCTTGACAGGCGCGCTTTTGGGTTGGTGTTGACTGCAAATTCGCCGACGCGGTTGAAATTGCGCTTGTAAGAGGCGATTTCGCTTTTTGGCAAAGCACCGGTTTTTTCGTATTCTTTTATCATTTTCCAGGATTCCTTTTTTCTCTTTGCAAAAGCTTTCAAGACATTTTTTGGGCCTGACAATATTTTGTATGTTCCGTTTTTCACTGAAACAACAAGCGGATTGTTCTTGTCAATGATATAACTCTGGTCAATTGCTATTACAACGTCGCCAATGAAGGTGCCGTCCATTTTGTGCGGGGTAATGAAAACTTCTCCGCCCGGAAAATTGCCATAGCGGCCGGCTTTCACCTTGAATATTTTTGCTGCTTCGCCTGGAGTTATTGGATTGACTTCAATATCACTGGTTAGCACCGGGCTCTTGTTGTAGTAAATGTGTGACAAGTCAAGTTTGAGTTTTGTCTGCCCGCCTTTTACCGGCATTCCTTCAACAAAAAGAGTTTTGCATTTTTTGAGAGTGTCCCTCACTTTCTCGTCGCGCTTTCGCATCGCAAAATAGTCAATGTTGCATGTTGCAACAAAGTTTTCTATCGGCAATGTTTCCGTTATTGCATGCCTTCGTTTTGCTGGCCTTGGATCCATTTTTGTTTGTGTCAGCCACCACGGCTTTAAAAACATCTGGCCTGGGCCTTGCCACCTGCTTTTTTTGTTCGGCGTCGGATAACCGATTTTTGAGCCGAAAAAATGCTTTCCACCGTATCCTTTTCCGTGAATGCCAAAGCTTATGTTTGTTGTTTTCAAGCGGTTTATTTTTAGCAATTGCGAGAGTTTTTTGAATTTTTTGAGCCATGGTTCGGAAATGTTTTTTTCGTATTCGCAGCCGATGATTGTTGCCGCCAGGTCGTCGAGGCGCGGCATTGGTTCAAGCTGTGACATTCTTGTGGTGCTTGCGCCCATGGAAACTTTTTTTGCAAGCTTTTTTGCGCCCAAAGCCATAGTGTATGCTATTGCATAACTGTCCAAGTAGTCCTGCATTGGCAGTTCAAGGTCTTTTGGCTTTGGCATTAATTCGAATGCAATGGATATTGTTTCGCTTTTTTTTGTTCCGTATCCTTGTGTCCAGATTTTGTTTGCTGTTTGCAGCAATTGTTTCCATTTGAAGCGCTTAAACCACGCGGTTTTGAAATCCAGCGAAATGCCTTTTGCTGCAAAGCTTTTTTTTGTTGCTTTGAGCCACAAATCCGGTCGTGCGAATATTTTTTTGAATTCCCGCGATTTTGTTTTTGCATTCACGCTGTCGATGAATGCTTTCAGTGCGATTGTTTTTGTGTTTTCCTTTCCGATTTTCAATTCTTCAAATGTAGAATAAACATCTCGCAGCACTTTTATTGTCTGGCTTTCGCCCTGGATGACAAAAACACTTAGGTCTGCATCCAGCTCGTGCACTGCCTGGCTTAACGGTGCGATTGAAAAAAAAGCTTTTTCGTTTTTCAACTCACTTTCCAGCGCGCACAATTTGCCTTTTTTCAATTTTCCCTTGAGTTTTGCCTTGTAATATTTGACTGCGTTGTTGAATTCTTTTTGGTTATATCTCATTCTTTCACGCTTTTGCACTGCAGAAAAATTATGGCGTTGGGCTTATTAAAACTAACGCCTTTTTTTTAATTTATGAAAAGCGAAAAGATTGCTGGTTTCAAATCGTTTTTTTCCAGATTGAAAAAGAATGACCGGCTTGCCATATTGTATCACCGCGACCCCGACGGGCTTTGCTCGGCGCTCATTGCGGCTAAAGCCATTGAGCGATTGCGCGGAAAGAAACCGGATTTGCTTTTGCACAAGGGCTATGAAATTTTTGATGCAAAACCAAGTTTTTTTTCCGGATTTAAAAAAAAGAAGATTGCCAAACTGATTGTTGTCGATTTGGGCATTGACCAGAAAAAGGGCATTGCAAAAAACCTTGGGCAATTTTCCGAAGTTCTCTTTATCGACCACCACAAGATTTATGCTGATTTATCAAGCAAAAAAATCACTTTCATTAAAGCGCAGTTTTTGTCGGATATTGATGCGAGCAGGTATCCCGCAAGCAAGATGTGCTTTGACTTATTCAGCGAAATAACCGACATTTCCGACCTTGATTGGATTGCCTGCATCGGAATATTTGGTGATTTTGGTTATCCGAACTGGAAGGATTTTTTTGCCGCAACAATGGAGCGCAACAAAACAAGCCTTCACGAGCTCACAAGGCTGAAGGATTTGATTGAATCTGTTGCCACTATCAATAAAAAGTGCCTTGATTCTTTGTTTTCAGATTTTTTTGCTGCAAAAAAGCCGGGAGATTTGTCTGCCAGCAAGCACTGGAAAGGCCTTGAAGCGCTTTCTGCGGAAATAAACGAATGGTTTAATTCAGTGAAAGAGCGTGCTGAATTCTTTCCGGAAATAGAATTGGTTTGGCTGGAAATAAAATCAAAAAACAACATCAAAAGCCCTTTGATTAACCGCTTGAGCGCAGGGCTTTATCCTAACAAAACTGTTATTGTTGTCCAGGATAATGGCAAGAAAAATCTTTTTTTCAGCGCGCGCAGGCAGGATTTCAAAGTGAAAATGAATGATTTGCTTGAAAGCGCTGTAACGGGAATTTCCAGAGCCAGTGCCGGCGGCCATGTTCCAGCTGCAGCAGGAAAAGTGCCAAAAAAAGACTTGGTGCGGTTCAAGAAAAACATTATTGCACTGCTGAAAAAGAGAGAATGATTTTTTTGCTTTTGCGCGCGGTATTAAAAATCTTTTTGAGCAAATTCCTTTAAGAAAGCGAGGGTGGTTTTTTTTGTTTCATTTGGGAAAAGTCTTGCATTTGTTCAAGCCTGGGCAAAAAGAAATAATCTCGTCAGATTCGAGCGTGCAGGCAACTGTTTTGATGTGGGACGAGAACATGCTTACGATTGGCGTTGAATCGAGCATTTCTGAAAAAATAAAGGAAAACGACATTGTTTTGGTTGATTACAATCCATTGTACAGCACTATTCCAGTGCCAAAACAGGTAATAGTAAAAATTGTCCGCGGAGAATTGGCAAAAAAAATCTGGAAAGAATACGAAGACTACCACAAGCAGAAAAAAGCAGAAGCAGAACCACCAGCAGCACAAAACTATAACGTGCGGTGAAATTTAGGGGGTGCCCTTTTTTTTATATGCTGTTAGGATTTCCCACGCTGCTGCTATTAAAAATAAAATAAATAATGCCCAAACTAACAATTGTAGCGGTTCAGGAAGAAGGCTGGTTAGTGCTTGAAAAAATACAAAAAGAATAGTAATCAATGTCGCCAAAAAAAGTATTAGTTTGAAATGCCCCAATATTTTAAACGATATATTGTCTGTATGGGTTGGAGGCATGGGTTTTTCTTCTTTTTTTGGACTGTTTGATAAAAAGATACTACCTCCTGCCATTATAAAACCCAAAATTCCAGTTAAAACAATTACTGTCGATAAGTTATGCTGAATAATTAGACCTACAAAAATTAAAAGAATACTAAAAACCAAAAGAAACACAATCGTTTTGTTAGTTTTAAGAGCCACAATGATTTTAGGAAACCAACCCCAAATAGTATTGTCCATTTTTATCTCCTTTAGTATAGGACGTCAAATGCTTTTTTTCCTTCAATGCTTGAAAGGAACTCGTAGCGCGCGTTGGCGTATTCCTGGATTTTTTGGATTTCTTGTTCTGTCAAATGTTTGAATCTTCCTTGCGCCTGCAGGTATTCTTTTATTGGTTTTGCGTTTTCTGCTTCAACTTTTTGCGTAAATTTTAATATGCCGTTTTCTATTTCGTACAACGGAAACGCTTTTGTTGAAATTGCGAGCCTTGCAATTTCAATTGTCTGGCTCGGGTCATGGTACCAGCCCACGGGGCAGGGATTAAAAACATGCACAAAGCTCGGCCCGCTTGTTGCCAAGGCTTTTTTCACTTTGTTTTGCAGGTCAAACAGGTTTGCAACAGAAGCCGTGGCAACGTATCTTATTCCGTGCGCTGCAACAATCAAGGGCAAGGGCTTTTTCGGTTCCTGCTTACCGTGAATAATGCTTCCAGCAGGGCTTGTTGCAGTATTGCTTAACAAAGGGGTTGCACTGCTTCTTTGATTTCCAGTATTTGCATAGGCTTCGTTGTCTGTTGCAATATAAGTGAATTTGTGCCCGCGTTCTATTGCTCCCGATAGTGCGCCAAGCCCTATGTCAAAGCTTGCGCCGTCGCCGCCGATTGCAATTAAATTGATTCCATTTCTTTTGTTTTGTGCGCACAATGCAGCGTCTATTCCAGAGGCTACTGCTGCTGCGTTTTCGAACGCAACGTGAATCCATGGAAGGCGCCAAGCTGTTTGGGGGTATGGCGTTGAAACTACTTCCATGCAGCCTGTTGCTGAAACAACAATTGTTTTTTCTCCCGCTGCCTTCATTATGTGGCGTATTGCGAGCGCTTCGCCGCAGCCAGCGCATGCCCTGTGGCCGGAAGCAAAAAATTCTTTTTCAGTCATTCCCTTTATCATTTCAACCACGAACCGCTTTTTTTGTTCTTCAAATCCATAACAGCTTTTTCAAGGTGTTTCAGCGTAATGTCTCTTCCACCCAATCCGGCAATATAACTGTTTATCTGGATGTCAGCGCAATACCCTGTTGAGCGGATGTCTGTTGCCAATGGTCCTTCAAAGCCTAAAGAAACGTGCCTGTCAATTACTGCAATTCCTTCCAGGTCTTTTGCAGCGTCTTCGATTTCTTTTGTTGGCCAGGGTCTCAATGACCTTATTTTGATTAAGCCTGCTTTGATGCCTTTTTTTCTCAATTGGTCTATTGCAACGCGCGCTGTGCCGCATAATGTTCCCATCCCCAAAACAGCAAATTTTGCATCCTCGATTTTGTATGTTTCAACCAAGCCGTTTCCGTAAGAGCGGCCAAAGCTTTTTTTGAATTCAGAATTAGTTTTTTGTATTATTCCTTTGCTTTCAAGCATTGCATCCTGCTGCATTTTTTTGAATTCCATGAAAGAATCGGGAAACGCTATTGGGCCAAATGTTTTTGGATTGCTTGTATCCAAAATGTTTTCTGGCGAAAATTCCGGCAGGAAATCATCAACCTTTTTTTGTTCGGGTTCTTCTATTGGCTCGAAAACATGCGAGAGCGTAAAACCGTCCAAATTAACCATTACGGGCAATTGAACTTTTTTGTTTTCAGCAATTTTGTAGGCTTGAATTGTGGTGTCTAATGCTTCTTGTGCGCTTTCAACCCATAATTGTATCCATCCCTGGTCGCGGCAGCTGACTGAATCAGAATGGTCGTTCCAGATGTTTATCGGAGCGCTTAAAGCGCGGTTTGCTACTGCCATTACTATCGGCAATCGCATTCCCGAAGCAATAGGCAATATTTCAAACATGAATGCCAGGCCCTGCGAGCTTGTTGCAGTAAAAGTGCGCGCTCCTGCTGCTGTTGCGCCGACGCAAGCGCTTAACGCAGAATGCTCTGATTCCACGTCAATCATCTGGCAATCCATTTCTCCGTTAAAAATATATTCCGCAATTTTTTCCGGAATGTGTGTTGAAGGAGTAATCGGATACATTGGAAAGACTTTTATGCGGGTTATTTTTGCAGCAAGCGCAACCGCTTCGGAAGTTTCAACGATTCTTTTCATTTCAACCCTGTTACAATAAGCAGTCAAATTAATATAAACCTTTTCCAATTGTTTTCTTTATTAATAATTGCAAAACCATTTGCCAAAACACTTGGTTTCATTCTCGATTGAAATATTTGTGTTGACTGGTTTGCAATTATTGTCCTTTGTACCATTTTTCATATTGCTTGTGGTTGCCGATAAAGTGGATTTCTTTCTTGCATTTTTCTTCGTCTTGGTAAAACGCTATTCTGTATTGGCCCGCTTCTTCAACATGAACCCTTGAAGCTTTTAAGCCGCGGGCTTGCAACGGCTGTTTCATTTGTTCTATTTTTTTTAGGATTCTTCGCTGCGTTTCTGTGTCAAATTTTTTGAAGTGGGTGTCCCAGCCTTTTTTGAAAACCAGCTGCCAAGCTCGAAGCTCCAAAAAGAGTCACCTGTATTTTGCAAGGGCTTCTTTCTCGGTTAAATATCTTTCTCCTTTGCGGGCCATTTCTTGCTTTTCTTTCAGAATCTTCCTTTCAACCATTTCCATTTCAAAATCCTTGACAAGCTTGTATTCTCTGTTTAGAGCCAGCGCGCCTAAACGTAAAGCATCAGTCTTTGAACGCGCCAAGCCAAGCTCAACCGCTTTTTCCAGAATTACTTCTGTTGCCCCGCCAAAAGCAAGAGTAGTCCTCAAAAAAAAATCACCTCAAAATCAATGCATCTGCAATGCACTAATTATGCATCAATTATTATATAAAGCTATTTGCTTGGCAAGCACACAAAGATTTCATTTTTGAATTGAAATAAATGTTTCCTGCCAGAATTTGCTGTTGTGCGCTGGTTTATTTGAACGTGCAAATTTCGCTTGACAAAGCGGGCAGAGGGGCTTCCTTCCAATGTGCAATTCTTTTTTCATTCAAATTCCTTCCGGTCTGTACTTTATTTCCGCATTTTTTGAGGCCTTTGAAAAAAAGTGCGTTACAATTAAGTCTCTAAAATACAATCCTTTGACTGTAAGTTTTACCAAATCACCTTCTTTTTTGGCTAGTTTCAATTGCAGTAATTCTTTAAACTCTTTCCCAAACTTTTCAGTTAGGGGGATTCCAAAGTTTTTCTCAAATTCTCTGTTATTCAGAGATTCAATATTATAAATTACATATTGCCTTAGTTTTTCATCATTGTCAAGAACAATTCCGCTTTCTATTGCAAAATTGCCTGAATTTATTTTTTGCATGTAATTTTTTATGGTTTCATACTGGTTTGTGCAAGAGTAGACATTCCTGTAACTAATGTCTTTTGCATGAGTCCTTGCTCCCACGCCAAACCCCAAAAGGCTCATGCCTTGGAATAAAAAGTCCTGCTGCAAGTATCCTTGTTTTCCGGGGAGCGAGTATCGATTGTAGAATTCTTGCTTATAACTGTTTTTCAAAAAGAGTTTTCTTCCAATAGAAAGGCATTTGTAAATGTCATTATTGGGCATTCTTTTTGGTTTCTCGCTCGCAATCTTCGTTCCAGGAACTATTCCCAGAACAAACAATTCAATAGTGTCTGGCTTTAATTCAACAAGCCTTGCTGCAGAATCTTCAAAGCTTTTTACAGTTTGCTCTGGAATTCCAATCATCAAATCCGCGACAATGTTGGGCACTTTGAGCTCTTTAAGAGTTTGCAAAGCGGCAAGCGTACTTTCCCCAGTGTTAGCTATTGAACAAAGCTTTGCCTCATTCTCTTGAAATGTTTTAACCCCCAAGCTAACGCGATTAAGCCCTTGCTTTAGGAATTGGCTGAATTTTTCAACATCAACTGCCTCAGGAGTAGACTCAATACTAATCTCTTCAGAAGTCTTAAGAACATTTTCATTGGCATCAAGCAATGCAGACATTATTCTCTCAAATTGTGCTGGCTTCAGAAGTGATGGCGTGCCTCCTCCAAAGTTTACTGTGCGAATTTTCTTGCCTTCCAGGATACCCCTGTATTTCTTGATTTCAAGAACAAGAGAATCAACATAGCTTTCCTGAAACTTACTGTCATTGCTTTCTATCCTCAAATACCCACAATAGGAACAGGTTTGCTTGCAAAAAGGGATGTGCAGATAGACATTAATGTTTTCCGTAAAATATTCCGGCTTTGGCTTGAAATTATGAAGTTTTTCATACATTCTTGGAAGAGGATAACAGTAAACTTCTGGCCTGAACTCAAAAAATTTTATTTTTTCTCTAAGATTTCTTTTCCTCTGCGTTTTGTTTCTTTCCATGATATATTTGTTATCCAATAATTGTGTTTTAATAACTTGAGTTTGACACTTGATGGTTTTTTGCTGTAGATTTGTATCTTTTTTTGTTGGGTTTGGCTTTTTTTTGTTTGGTTGGTTGGT
>CAYOAS010000052.1:0-8287 GCA_964402015.1 uncultured archaeon
TGTTTTATTTCTTCTTTGTTCCAGTCCTTTAGTTTTTTTTCCATCAGATTCAATGACATTAATGCCTTGTCTATTTGGGTTTCTTTCACGCTCAAGCCGCTGAGTGTTTCCATTAAAAGCGCGAGCAACTGGTTTTTTCCCGTGACAGGAATGCGAGTCATTTTTACCCAGTTTTTTTGGAGCACTGCAAGAAACCAGAGATTAATTTCTTCTTCAAGGAATTCGATGTCTTTTCCAGGGTCGTGCGAACCAATTGGAACGTTTTCGCCTTTTTCATTGGTTGAACCTGAAACGTCAACAACGTGAATCAGGACATCTGCTTGCCTTAAATCGTCCAAAAACTTGTTTCCAAGCCCTTTGCCCTCGTGCGCTCCCGGAACAAGGCCTGCAACGTCAATCAGTTCAACCGGAACATAGCGAATGTAGTTTTTGCAGAATCCAGTGCGGGGATTGCACTGCACTCCAAACTCTTTGTCAGCGCATTCCACTCTGACAAAACCCATTCCCCTGTTGGGGTCAATTGTAGTAAAGGGATAACTTGCTATTGCTACATCAACCAATGTTGCTGCTGAAAAAAAAGAGCTTTTTCCGCTAGAGGGTTTTCCAACCAGGCCAATTAACATGCTTCAGAATCTTGGCAGAAAAAGGATTTAATTGTTAGCTTTCGAGCTTTAATGCAGTTCTTTTTCCGCGTTTTTTTCTTTTCCGGAACTGACAATCAGAATCAGCGTGTCTTCTGTTGTTATTTTTCTTTGCTTTGAGAAATCATAATTTCCATTTTTGCATGTTGCAAGCGCAGTATAGTTTTTGCCTTTTGCATTGCCCAGTTCCTTGCCAACTATTTTTGTTCCTTTTGCGGGATGCTCTATTATGTCAAACTCTCCAATGCCAATGTTTACCAAGTCGCTTACTGCAGGCCTTGTAATCATCAATTCGACTGCGCGCGCTGCAAAGTGCTCTGCGTTAATCGGAATCAGGCCAAGCTTTTTGAGTATTTTTTCTGCTTCTTTGTTGTCTATTTTCACGAAAATCTTTTTTGCGCCGGCTTCTTTTGCATAGAGCGCTGAAAGAACATTGGCTTTTTCGCTTTCAGTGGCTGCAACAAAAACATCACAATCTTTCAGTTTTAGTTCGTCGAGTGCTTCTGTTTCTGTTGCGTCTGCTTTTACAACAATAGTGTTTAGTTCGTTGCTTGTTTCGACTGCCTGTTCCTGGTTGCGCACTACCAAAACCACTTTGTTGTGGCCTTTTGAAAGGATTTGTTTTGCGAGTTCAAGCGCAAAATCCGAATGCCCTATTATTACTGCATACATTTTTTTTGCCTCAAATTTTTCTTATTATTCCAAAGCTTTTTAGCATTACTATGAAGGGAATTATTTCCATTCTGCCGAGTATCATATGAATGGTTAATAATACTTTAAAAAAAGCATTCATTCCAAACCAGGCTGTGCCGGAAACAATGCTTAATCCGACGTTTCCCTGTGCTGAAGCAACAGTGAAAATTGATTCAATCAAGCCATAGCCCGCGAACATGAAAAATATGCTTCCAATTGCGGCAAAGAAAATATACAATGCAATGTATGCTATTGCCGCAAGCGCTGTGTAATCAGAAACAGGCTTGTCTGCAAGCTTTATGGGAACAATTGCGTTTGCGGGCAAGAATGCCTTGTATATTTCTCTGCGTATTACCTTGAACACAATCAGAATGCGCC
The DNA here is from genome assembly GCA_964402015.1 of uncultured archaeon. Classification (GTDB taxonomy): domain Archaea; phylum Iainarchaeota; class Iainarchaeia; order Iainarchaeales; family JAGVWC01; genus CAYOAS01. The sequence continues at coordinate 1,713 of CAYOAS010000052.1, forward strand.
AGAGTTTTATTGCACCAGTAGTTGAACCGTAACAGGCGCCGAAAACCATTAATAAAACAATAATGAAAACAGACAATGCGGGCAAATCGGATACTCCGAATGCTGTTGCCGCGCCTGTTCCTGACAACGCGGAAACAACGTAAAAAAAACTGTCAAAGAAATGCATTTTTGCGAACAAAAACGAATTCAGGAAAATCAGGCAGCTTGCAAAAAGGATTATTGTAAAAAGCAGTCTTATTTCAGGATTGGAAAAAAACCGCTTGATGTTTCCTTTTAATAGTGCGCGGTGCGATTCAAAACTTATTCCGCCGCAAAGCATGAGGAATAATGTTACGAGCATTGCACTCCTGCCAAAAACGCCAATGCCAATGCTGTTAGTGGAAAAACCGCCTGTTGCAATTGCAGTGAAAGAATGCACTATTGCATCAAAAAGGTTCATTCCAGTCAAAAAAAGCAATATTATTCCGACAGCAGTGTAAAAAGCGTAAATCAAAACAATTGTGCGGGCAATGCGGAAAACGCTCGGATAAAAATCCTCTACCCTGCCTTCTGCCAGGAACAATTCGTACGCAGTCCGGGGTTTTTCATAAAAAATCAGTGCCAGCACAACAATGCCAAAGCCTCCAACCCATTGGATGAAACCGCGCCAAAAATTTATTGAAAAAGGCAATTTTTCAGGAAAAGGAATCATTGTCAAGCCAGTGCCTGTCCAACCGGAAACGCTTTCGAAAAAAGCGTCAACAAAGCTTATTCCCGCAAACAAAAAAGGCACTGTTGAAACCAGGCCAATAATGAACCAGGCAAGGGCAATGGAAATAATCGCATGCTTGAACCTTGCTGTTCTCTTGCCCAAAAAAAAGTGTATTGCCGAAAAAACAATAATCAAAAAAAGAGCCATTTCAGCAAAAACAATTGCAAAAGATTGCTCGCCATAATAAACAGAAACCAGCAATGGCACAACAAGGCTTAGGCCGACAAAGCGCAGCATGTTTGAAACAATCTGTAAAACAATCAACAAATCTTCCCTGTCAAGCTCGCCCAAAAAGAAACCCCTTTTTCAAAAAAAGCAGCAAATAGGTTAAAATCACTATTATTGCCAAAAAAAAAGGCTTTTTTGCAGCAAATTTTTTTAATATAAGCCAACAAAGTGTTATTACAAGAGATTATGGTGGTTTTTTGGGTTTTTTGGACAAGATTTTAAGCAGGGAAAAAGAAAAGGAAAAATTTCTTCCAGTAGCTGAAAAAGAGTTGGGAGTCTGCATTCCTGAAGCGCGAAGGCAGATAATGGAAAAAGAGGCTGTTGAACAAAAGAAAAAAGCTGAAAGAACAGCAAGCGAACAGGAGCAAGCAAAAGCAATTGCATTGCCAGAGTTTTTTGATGAAAAGCCAAGAATGAGTGTGGAAGGCATTTTTGCTGTCATTGACACTCTGATGGTAAAGGGAATTGTTGCTTCTGGAAAAATACAAAAAGGATTAACCATAACAATAGGAAAAAAGAAATTCAGGGTAAAAGATTTGCAGTTTGAAGGCAGAAGCGCTCCACACCTATTGCGCGGCCAGACTGGCGCAGTATTCTTTGACAAAGCAAAAGGCTTGACATTGAAAGCGGGAACAATCCTGGAATTCAAGCAAAAATAATTGCGTTCCGCCACCAAATACTTTTTTAATCAATCCACAAACTCTTATTTACGAACGCAGGGGTACCCAAGCGGTCTACGGGACCAGACTCAAGAAGCCTTTCTTAAAAAGAAAGGCTTGCGAAAGAAAGCAAAGAAACTTGGGGTAATCTGGCGGCTTAGTGCCTTCGGCGGTCCGAATCCGCCCCTCTGCACACATTCAGAAATTTTGTTAATTTGTGATATTATGGTAATTCGTCTAAACAAGCAGATAGTGTTTGGCGTTGACCATTCCGCGCCGGAAAGTTTTGACAAATGAATAAAGAAATTCAGAAAAGTGATTAAAGGAAAAAAGTTTCTTTATAAAAGATGGCCCATTTTTTTCTTTTTGGTGTGCAAATATTTTTTGTTGAAGTGATTTTTTTTTGTTGGCAGTGAAACTCTTTCAGTAACAGTAAGGCCATGGCCTTCCAGTGCAATTATTTTGCTTGGATTGTTTGTTATTAGTCGGATGCTGCTTAATCCCAAATCTGCAAGCACTTGCGCGCCCAGTCCGTAATCGCGCAAATCTTCCGGAAACCCGAGAGACTTGTTTGCTTCAATGGTATCCAGTCCTTTTTCTTGCAGGGAATACGCGCGCATTTTGTTTGCAATGCCAATTCCCCTGCCTTCGTGGTGAGTAATGTACAAAATTGTTCCCAATCCTTCTTTTTCAATCAGTTGGATTGCATCCCTTAATTGTTCACCGCAATCGCAGCGCATGGAACCAAAAACATCGCCGGTCAGGCAGGCAGAGTGAACGCGTACTAAAACGTTTTTTTTGCCTTTGATTTTTCCTTTTACAAGCGCGAGATAGTTGCCTTCGCCAATTTTGTCCCTGTAAGCGAAGATTTTAAATTTTCCAAATTTTGTCGGCATTTTTGTTTCTGCAATTTTTTCCACGAGCTTTTCGCTTTTTTTCCTGTATTTAATGAGGTCTTTGACTGAAAGGATTTGCAGGCAATGCTTTTCCGCGAATTTTGTCAGTTCGGGCAATCTTGCCATTGAACCGTCCTCGTTCATTATCTCGCAGATTACAGCGCAGGACCGCAGAAAAGAGAGCTTGCACAAATCAATTGAAGCCTCTGTGTGGCCTGCCCTTTGCAGCACGCCGCCTTCTTTTGCAACCAATGGAAAAACATGGCCTGGCTTCACTAAGTCAGCTGGCTTGGAATTCGGGTCTGCCAGAACAGCAATTGTTTTTGCCCTGTCAAAAGCAGAGACTCCAGTTGTTGTTTCCAGCGCAGCATCAACTGAAATAGTGAATGCTGTTCCTTGCTTGTCATGCGATTCAAGGCTCATGGGGTAAAGCTGCAAGCGCTCTGCTGTTTCCCTGTCAACCGGAACGCAAATCAAGCCGCGCGCAAATTTTGCCATAAAATTTATTTTTTCAGCGTCAGCAAATTCCGCAGCACAAACCAGGTCGCCCTCGTTCTCCCTGGCATCATCGTCAACCACAATCAAAATTTTTCCTTTTTTGAACTCTTCAATTGCTTCAACTGCACAAACAAAAACCTTGTTTTTTTTCGGATTCATCAACAATCGTTTCCAGTCATTTGAAAATATAAGCAAAAAAAAAGTTTATGGGTTGTTTCCGGGATAATTCGGGGCTTCGTCAGTTATTGTAATGTCGTGCGGGTGCGATTCTTTCAAGCTCATTGCGCTTATTCTTATCCACTTTGTTTTTGTTCTTAATTCACCAATGTTTTTTGCGCCAACATAACCCATGCCAGCGCGCAATCCGCCAACCAACTGGTGCACTATTTCTTCTATTGTGCCCTTGAACGAAACAATTCCCTCAATTCCCTCTGGCACAAGCTTTGAACTTTCCCTAATTGCTTCCTGGTTGTATCTGTCCTTGCTCTGGCCCTCGCGCATTGCACCCAAGGAACCCATTCCACGGTATTGCTTGAATTTCCTATTATACATCAGGACTGTTTTGCCGGGAGTTTCCTCGCAACCGGCAAACAGGCTGCCAATCATTACACTGCTTGCGCCAGCCGCAAGCGCTTTAGTAATGTCACCGCTGTATCTTATGCCACCGTCAGCAATTACTGGAACAGAATATTTTTCTGCTTCCTCGCTGCAATCCAAAATAGCGGAAAATTGTGGCACTCCAACACCGGAAATAATTCTGGTAATGCAAATAGCTCCAGGGCCGGTTCCCACTTTTACTGCGTCAGCACCAGCTGCAATCAAATCAGCAACTGCTTCTTTTGTTGCAATGTTTCCAACGACAACCTCAATGGAAAAATCTTTTTTTATTCTCTTGACTGCTTCAATAACGTTTTTGCTGTGGCCGTGCGCAGTATCAATTACAAGCGCGTCCACATCTGCCTCGACAAGCGCTTTTGCCCTTTCAACATCCTTTGGACCGATTGCCGCAGCAACCATCAAGCGGCCGCGCTTGTCTTTCAGCGCGTTGGGAAAGCGCTGCCTGTTCTTTATGTCTTTTATTGTAACTAAGCCAGCAAGATTGCCTTTCTTGTCAACAATCGGCAGCTTTTCAATCCTGTTGTCGTGCAAAATCTGCCTTGCTTCTTCTGGCGTTGGCTCGTGGTCAATAGTAACTATTAGCTTTTTTGTCATTAATTCCGAAACCTTTTTGTCCAGATTGTCTTCAAACAATAAATCGCGCGAAGTAACAATTCCAACAAGCCTTGTTCCGTCAACAACGGGAAAGCTGTGCAAGCCTGTTTTTTCTGAAAGCCCAAAAAGATTGGAAAGCGTGTCAGTCGGTTTTGCAGTAACTGGATTGTTTATTATCCAGAATTCCATATTCTTTACTTTTTCCACTTCCTCTTTCTGCCTTTCTATTGAAAGATTACGGTGAATGACGCCGATGCCGCCCTGTTGCGCGAGCGCAATTGCAGTCTTGCTTTCAGTGACAGTGTCCATTGCAGCGCTGACCAAAGGAATATTGATTTTTATTTTTTTTGTGAAAAAGGTTTTCAAATCAACTTCTGCGGGCAAAACCCGGGAAAAAGCCGGAACAAGCAGTATATCGTCAAAAGTCAAACCAAGTTTTTCTTCCATAGCATATTTGCCAAGAATGAGTTTAAAAAACCTGTTTTTATGCCAAAAAGCCCGGGTGAATTATTCCCAGCAAAAAAAGAGCGCTGATTATTATTGGCTGGTGAACAAGGTAAATTAACAGCGAGTGCCTTCCCAGAAAGCAAAATAATCGCGCAAAAAAAAAGCGCGAAAAATCATGCAATTTGAATCTGCGCACGCTCCCATTGTAAAGCTGGTTGCCAGAAAACAATCCCAGCAATACAACGCCAAACCAGGGAAAAACCGGAAAAAAATCAACAGAATAAAAGTTTTTGGGAACAAAGCCAAGCCATAAAAGCCACGGAAAATCAAACCTCAAGCCTTGCAGAAACAATCCAGCAGCAATGAAAACTATGCCAAACAAAAAATTCAGATTATTGTTGCGTTTCATGAACGGAAAGGCAAGGATTATTGAAAGGCCAATAAATTGCAGGACGCCAAAAACAACAAAGCCGGAGCGCAGAAAAAGCATTGTTACCAATGTTATTGCGAGGCCCAAGCAAAAAATCTTTAGGCCGCGGTTAAGGTATTTTTCAAAAAGTTTTTTTTCCGGCAAAATTTTTTTTGCTTTGGAATAACTGACAGCAAGCGAAACCCCGGCAAGAAAAACAAAAAACAAAGCAGCAAGGCGCGCGAAAAACCACCAGAAATCTCCTTGCGAGGTTTTGTATGTGCCAAAGAAAGCAAGGTCTGTAACAAGGTTTGAGGCAACCATAAGGATTATTGCCGCCCCGCGCGCAAAATCTATTTCCAAAAACCGCTCCAAACAATTTCACTTTATTTTTTTTATTCTTTCCTTTATCTTGCTTGTCTTGTGAACGCGCGCCCTGAACGGCTTTAAGCGCACTATTCTTGGAAAGCAATTTAGCCTTGCAAGTTCGCATTGCACGGTTTTTTCAGATGGCTTTTGGTCATAACCCAAGGCAATTACATCTGGCTTTAATGCGGCAACGCATTCAAACATTTTTTTGTGCGCACAACCCAAAATTGCCTTATCCACTGGCTTCAAAGCAGCAACCAAAGCCAAACGGTGCGCTTCGTCATGAACAGGCCAATGGCCTTTGACTTTTTTTACTGTTTCATCGCGCGCGACAACAACAACCAGTTCAGTGCCAAGCTTTTTTGCTTCCTGCAAATAATGCAAGTGCCCCGCGTGCAGCAAATCAAATGTTCCGAAAGCAAGAACGCGCTTTTTTGGCTTCATGCAAAAACCATTGCTCGTTTAAATTGTTCAAGTTCAATTAATTATAAATTAACCGCTATCTCTTATAATAAATTAACAGGTGGTTTTTTGGCTCATAATATTGTGGCGAAGGCAATGCAAAGGCAATTTGAGTGGATGAAAACAGGTTTTGCAATGGGCAAACTGAAGTTTAGGAAAAGAGAAGAACTCTATGACAGGCAAAACGAACACTTTGTTGATTCAAAAACAAAAAAGAGTTGAAATTAGCTGCGACTTACAGAGTGTTTAATAATAATTAGGCAGTTCAGATTAGTATTCTTTGGCGGTTTTTTATGGAACTCGAAAAAAGAATTGAATTAATCCAGCAGGTTGGCGAAGAAATAATTACTATGGAAGAATTGCGCGCTTTGCTGGAAAAGAAAGCGCATCCGATTGCTTATGATGGTTTTGAGCCGAGCGGAAAAATGCATATTGCGCAAGGAATATTGCGCGCAATCAATGTAAACAAAATGACTGCTGCAGGATGCAAATTCAAAATGTGGGTTGCTGATTGGTTTGCCTGGATGAACAACAAAATGGGCGGAGACATGGAAAAAATCCAGACAACAGGAAAATACCTGATTGAAGTCTGGAAATCGAGCGGAATGGAATTGGACAACGTGGAATTCGTCTGGGCAAAAGAA
>CAYOAS010000053.1:0-8175 GCA_964402015.1 uncultured archaeon
ACTACTTCCAAAAAACCAAAAATCGTTAGTAACAAAGCCACAAAGTCCATTGTCAACCTGTGCTTAAACCAAAAATCAACAAACTTATTGGAAATTTGCTTTTTATCAGATAAATCGTTACCCTTTTCATCAATAACACTTGAAACAACCAACCCAAAAAAAGGCAACAAAGAAATAGAAATATGGCCAAAAATAAAAACAAAGAAAGCCCAAAAAAGAGCCATCAAATAAAAAGCCCCATTGTTTATTTTTCCAGCCAAAAAAACTCCAACCAAAAAAGCCAGTAAAATAGTTGCTGCTGTCTGGTGCAAAGACATCAAAAAAGCATAGAAAATACCTAAAAAAAGGGCCAAAATCAGTGCCTTCTTTCTACTAAAGGGCCCCTTGTCAAATGCTTCATCTATGTACTTTATTCCCCCACCTAAAAATGCAAATGCAAAAATAAAAAAAAGCCAGCTATTTAAAGCATTAGCAAAAATGATTTCTTTAAATGAAACCACATAACCAACTTTTAAATGCTTAAAGCAAGTATTATTCACCAAAAATAGACAAACCAATTGTCTCATTAAGACATTTAAGTATATTCGTTTCTGGCAGGAATATTTCTCCAGCACAACAATAAACTCCTAAAAAGGGAGAACTGCCGTGCGCTTTCTTTATATATTGCCTCTCTACATCTATTTTTTCCATCATTGCCATTACTCGTGGAACAGGGCTGAATATTAGGCTAAATGTAGGTTTTACTTCACTGACAGCAGCAGTAGCAATATCATTAGCTGCTTCTAATATCTCTTCTCCCTTTCCACGGCAAATATAAAGGGTTTTTTCCTCTATGTTTTTTGCAAAAAGGATTGCATCCCCTATAACACACAGGGGGGCAATTATCCAGTAATTCCCTTTATCATCCAACTCAGCTGGAACTTCATAAACAGTCATTAAAACAGGGTTATTTTTCCATGTTTCTTCAAGTTCAGGAGCAATTCCGTAAACCTCCTTTAAGCCTTGCCAAGCAGGTTTGCCATTTATTTCAAAAGCAAGACTACCGCGAGCCTTGGTTATTTTCATTTGTTTTCCAGTGGGTTTCAGCCCGTGTTTAAACAATATTTTATTTTTTAGATTTGAAGAAATAACCAAAAGAACAACAGAATCATGGTAAACCTTATCATCAAGGAATTGAAAGTTTCTTCTACCTTTGAAGTCGTCAAATGCCCCCCCACCAAAAATAGGGATTTTTCCTCCACTTCCTTGAACCAACCCATCCAATGTTTCCTCATATTTTGCCGGACCAGTACCCTGAATCGCCATAAAATTTGAGAGCATAGGAAACATTGCTTTGCTTATTCCCATCTTCATCATTGCTTTCATTCCAGGAATGTCTGGGAACTTCATTCCAGAAGGAAACACAATACCGGATTTGTTTTTGTATTGGCTATTGCCTAACGTTTTTAGGGCGGTTTCTGCTGCTTGTTTTCCAGCTTGGATTGGGTTTGTTCTAGAGTTTGTCCCAACCCCCACTCCAATGTCCAGTGCCCCACCAAGACACAATACCCCAATTCCCCTAACATAAATGCTCTCCGGCGTCAAAACGGCCGCTCCGGTGCAGCCAACTATTGGAATATTGATTATTCTTTTGATTTCAGATAACAGCTCCTTGAAATTCTTTTCGTAATGGATTGTCGAAAAAACAATTGCGACTTTTGGGTTTTTTACTCCCTCCAAACTCTTTGTAGTTGCCTCTCTCGCGGCTTCAATAATATCCTGGTTGCTTGAGCCTCCAACGCCCGCAAAAACCCTTGTTTCATCCATAATAGCACGTTTTTTAAACCAGTAAAAACAATACCAATACCTTTATAATTGGTTGAAGAAGTATTTAAATTATACATTAAATAATGTTTTTCACAATAAAGAGTTGGGGTATCTAATGCTAAATGTTGAAAGGATCCGCAAACACTTTCCAGCAATCCATGCGGGGAGGATTGTCACTAACAATGCAGCAACCTCCCAAATACCTGGTAAGCTGCTTGACTTGCATAATGAGATTGCGCTCACTTATGAAAATGTGCATCGGGGTCATTCTTCAGCATCAATTAAAACCACCCACTTATTTGAGAACGCTTATAAGGTCATTGCAAATTTCATTGGTGCAGAATCTTGGCGCAATATAATTATTTATAGGGGGGCAACAGAGGCAATAAACTCGGTTATGTATTCCTTGATGACAGAATTCAATGATGGGGACAATGTTGTCACGACATATATGGAGCACAATTCAAACTTTGTGCCGTGGTATGGCTTGACAAAAGAAATACTGCCAAAATTTGGAATTAATGTTGAACTGAGGCTAGTAAAATTTGACAAAAAAACAGGCGAACTTGATTTAGGCCATATGGAAGAACTAGTAGACAAAAAAACAAAAATAGTATGCTGCACTGGAGCATCGAACTTTCTCGGTACAAAGCCCCCGATAGATAAAATAAGAAAAATTGCAAATGAAAGTGGATATAAACAACCGAACGGTATTGAAAAATCTTATCTCCTTATAGATGGTGCACAATTAGTTCCAAATGCTTTTGTAGATGTTGTAAAGCAAGATATTGATTTTTTGGCGTGGTCATTCCACAAGATGTTTGCGCCACTTGGTGTCGGCGCATTGTACGGAAAAGAAGAAATATTGAATAGTATTCGCTGTTTTCAGTATGGCGGTGACATGATTGCAACTGGCCAAGTGAGCCCTGAAAAGGTCTGCTATAATGATTTGCCTTGGAAGTTTACTGCTGGAACCCCAAACATATTGGGAACAATAGTTGCAGGAGAAGCCACTGAATTTTTAGTGGATGTTGTGCTTGGAAACGCAGAGGAAAAAAAATACGGCGACATAACGCATCCCCCCCTTAAAAGATCCGAAATTAGGAAAGCAATGAATAGAATTGAAGCATATGAAAACAAACTAGTCCAGTATCTCATCGATAACATATCAACAGTTCCAGGAATTACTGTTTACGGTCCAAAAAATGCAAGACGAAGAACAACCCCCGTAGCTTTCAATGCAGTTGGAAAAAGCGCATTCCAGATTGCAGAGGAGCTGAACAAAAAAGGCATTGAATCGAGAGCTGGTTGTCATTGTGCAACATTAGCCCACTATTTCTATGAGATAAACCCGCCTGCTAGTTGCAGGGTAAGCCCTTATATATACAACACAATGGATGAAATGAAATATATTGTAGATTCACTAAAAGAAATCACAAAATGACATTTATATTCAGTCAACGGTTTCAATAATTTTCTTTATTTTTAGCCGCACATTCTCTATTTCTAGGTCAAGTAACCCCATATTGGGCAATGCTGGAACAACAACCAAAAGAGAAAAAGTCTCAGACACAGGAGCAACAATAATACAGTGGTTGCCTAATTTAAAATATAGGCGCTCTGGTTTGTAAGCATAAAAACGGTTGATTAAATCAAAAATTTCATCAGTTGTTTTGCTGATTAGTTGCCAGAGATTAACATCCCGAATTTTTAGATTTGATGGGACGACTCCCTCCAACCCTTTCTTTGCAAGCATACAAGCAAAAACATCATCCATCTGCAAAAGGCTTTCCAATAATTTAAGAACTTCCTCTCTTTTTCCCATTTTGACCACATAAACAATATTACTAACACTATTGCTATAGAAGAGAACTATTGTTACAAAACTAATTACACTACAATCCTAGTTCTTGTTTTTTTATTTCTATTCCTTTGTTGCTGGTCATTTCGTAGGATAGTGAGCCTTTTTCGTGGTCTGTGTAGCGCATTTTTCTTATTCGGAGAGTGCGGAAGACAGAGGCGCCGACTCCAAGGTATTCTAGTTTTATTACTCCGTCTGCAATGAATTCGCTCATTCCGTCTGCGCTCAGGTAGTCTGATTGTTCTGGCAATTCTGTGGTCAAGAGTACTGTTGCACCAAAGCTTTTTAAGTCGCTAATGAGGCTGTATAACAGGTTTTTTGTAATGAGTTTTTCTGTCAATGTTGTGGGAAAAACGTCTTCAATCACTTGGACTAGAGTAAAAGAGCCTTTGGTTTTCATTTCGTGAATCATCATTGTATCAGCAAGCGCGGTAAGTGAATCGATTACGATGCGTTTTGGCTGGAAAATGCTTGTGGTGCGTTTTACCCAGGCAAAAAAATTGTCCTGTTTCTGAATGTCCAAATAAGAAATTTGCAATAATCCTTTTCTTTCAAGCTCTTCAATCGGCCAACCAAATTCCATTGCCTGCTTTGCCAGTTCGTCGCGGTTTTGTTCAGTGCTGACATACAATCCTTTTTCGCCTATTTTTGCGCCATTAACCAAATACTGCATGCACAAAGAGCTTTTTCCTGTTCCAGCGCCGCCAGCAACCAAAACCAAGTTGCCTTTTGGGATTCCGCCCAAAAGCGCTTTGTCCAAGCCATCAATCCCGGTTTTAGTCCTTTCAATCATTCAAACACAACCGCTGCCAACAGATAACTAATAGCGCAAAGGGAATATAAAAAGCTAACGCGGCTTTTAGTTTTTTTGGCTTTTTTCAAGTTGTTATTAGCTGTTTTATAAGGTTGCCGAACAAAAATAATTATTATAAGCGGCAAGATAGTTTTTTTGGTGCATGATGGATAAAGAGAAACTGTTTGGTACTGTTTCCGCAAACATTGTTGTTGGTTCAACCAAGGAACAAATAATTGCGGTTTTAAGCCAGCGATGGCCGTTAACCGTCAAGCAAATTTGCTATCATTTAAGGAAAAGTCTTTCATTTAATATTACTTACCAGGCAGTGCACAAGATGTTGTGCAAGTTAGAAGAAGACAGAATATTGTCAAAGAGCAAAGGCGTCTGGCAGCTTGACAAGAATTGGCTGCAAAATCAAGAAGCTTTTTTTCATCATGCGCTCCAAAATTATGAAGGTTACAAGAATAAGTATCTTTTTGATTCTGGTTTTGAAGGTATGCGGGCATTTGAGTTTGATAATTTTTCAGAGCTTTGCGTTGAAACAGTGAAGCTTCTTTCCAGCAACAAGCTCACTCAAAAAACCGAGCCATTTTATTGCGTTATGGAGTATGGTTACTTTCCTTTCAAATTCAATTTTGAACACTTATTGTTATTGTTCAAAATGCTCAAAATATGCCCCCAATCAAGGTACATTTTCAGAAAAAACACTCCCTTTGGCAATTGGGTCTGGAAACAATATGCACGGATTGGAGGAATTGGAGCACCAATCGGAACAAAGATAGACCTAAAAGAAGATTTATTTGTCCAAGGAAATTATATAATTCAAGTAAAAATATCAGAAACTGGAAGAAAAATAATCCGCCAGCATTGGCAAAAATGGAAAAACCTAAATGATTCCTTCAAAGATTTTGGCCTCAAACCAGAACCAAAAATTTTGGCAACAATCAAAATAACCAAAAATCCGGGACTATCTATGTTCTTGAAAAACGAGCTAGAAAAATACTTCAAAAACAAGGCAGGAAATTGCCACGGTTCTCTGGAAAAACAGTTAAAAATGGACAAAAAACAATCACAATAATTTCTTTAATCAAGCAAGAAAAAAAAGCAGCAATTCAGGCTTCCAGTTCGAGCTGGTTTTGCACTTCTTTTTTTGAAACGTCAAAATCGCATTGTTCTTTTACAATGAATTCGCAGTCTTGTTCGCCGCGCGCAACGCAGTGCAATTCAACGCACTCCATTTTTTTTTCAAAAGCAACGCTGAACAAGCCTGCAAAAATTCCGCGGAAAAAAGTGTCAACCGGTTCTTTAGATTTGCCGAACAATTGCGAGGCAAAAGGATTGTTGGAAACATGAATGATAGCGCGGAAGTGTTCCCTGTCAATTTGTATGTTTTCAATGCTGCCCCAGCCGCTCGCGGAAAAATATTGTTCAATAACCTCGATTGCTTTCAGGCCGTCTGCCTTGAAATCAATCCGAAAATCCTTTACAAGCTCTTTGATTACTGCTTCGCGCACGGAATAATAAATTTTTTTATTGAAGGCAGAATCGTTGTGCGACAGCAATCCAACAATGAGCTCGTTCGGCATCATGACAAAAGGAATGTCAATCAAAAAAAAATTGTTGTTTCGGAAAGAAAGAGAATTAGTAAAAATAAACTTGTCGTAATAACTATTAATCAAAAACAACCAACCCCCTAAAAATGATTCTCCCTCAGAATCTCGTGCACTACCCGCAGTTTTTCCGCCTGCAACGGCCAGACAACAAGCGCGTGCCCAAAACGCTTGGAAACCAGCAAGCGCCTGCCAACAAGCTTTTTCAAATAATAAGAATATTTGCTCGAAGCGCGGCGCTTTGCCTCAAGCGAAGAAACATCCTCCTTGAAAAGCAAAGCAATTTCCAGAGCACTGCTTGGCCAATGCTCATGCACAAAAGAAAGAATCTGCTCTTCAGTAGCGGAAAGCGCAGCAGAATGCTGCTTTTCTGGCATGACAAAATCCTTAAAATCCATCCAGAAGAAAAAAGAGATTAAAGTATAAAAACATTCGCATTTTGTTCTGGCATGCCAGAACTGGCTGTGAATGATTGCCGGCAAAAGCCTGTTTGGCTGGTCTTTTTATGGGGTAACCAAACATATGTTTTTTTATAAGTTTGGTTCATTTGATATTTTATGCGGGTTCCTTTGTTTAACAGGCTAAAGAGGCAGATTCACAGGGAAATCGGGTTAGTCCAGGACAGGATTGTTGAAGCCATTTACTCCTTGGAGGAGAATCCCGTGTTGCACGGCGGCACTGCAATCTGGCGCTGTTTTCAGGGAAACAGGTTTTCGGAAGACCTTGATTTTTATTTTTTGCCGAAAAAAAACTTTAAGGAAGCCTTTGCTGCGGAAGTGGCTTCGGCTGGATTTGTTTTGGAAAAGTTTAAGCAGACGGAAGCAACGATTTATTCAAAAATAGTGCATGGAAGCGTGATTGTTTCTGTCGAGGTTGCGTTGCGGGAATTCAAAAACCCTGTCGTCAAGGAATTTGAGAGGGTTGACGGTTCTTTTTTGGATGTTTTTGTTCCAAGCGCAGAGGACTTGCTTTTGGAAAAGCTTGCGGCTTTCAAGAGCAGGAAACTGGTTCGGGACATTTTTGATGTTTACCATTTGAGCAATTTTGTGGAGGAAAAACCAGGCTTTAATGAAAAGGTTTCTGCTTTGCTGGAAGGGCTTCCTGTGCCGTTGGATGAAAAGAATCTTAGGACAATTGTTTTGTCTGGTGCTGTTCCAAGTTTTGAACAAATGCAGCAGGCTTTGGAAAGAAGGTTTCAGAAATGAAATACATCAAGGAATTTGTTGGGCATTTTGGGAAAAGAGATTTTTTTTCAATCAGGGACTGCAGGATTTTTTTGAAGCAAAAAAAAATTAGCAAGGCTTATTTTAGTTTTTTGATTCATTATTTGCTGAAAAAAGGCGTTATAAAGAGGATTGCGCGCGGCTATTATACTTTTCAGGATGACCCTATTGTGGCGGGTTTTGCTTTTTCGCCTTTTTATTATGGCCTGCAGGAAGCGCTTTCAATGCATGGTCTTTGGGAACAGGAAACAATTCCGGTAATAATAACGACAAAAAAGGCAAGAACTGGCTTGAGACAGGTTTTGCAGGGCAATGTTTTGGTGCGGCGGATTGGCAAAAAAATGTTTTTTGGATTCAACATGATGAACCATTGCGGCAAGTGGGTGCCTGTTTCAGACATTGAAAAAACCTTTATTGACATTGTTTATTTTAATGAAAAAATTCCCGCAGAGGCAATGCTGGAAATAAAAAAAGTTTTAAGAAGAAAAGTTTTGGATGAATACCTTGCGAAAACAAAGCCACGGTTGAGGGAAAGAATAAAAAAGATTCTTAGGGGTAATTGATTGTATGAGCGAAGTGCGCATTTCAATGGATTTGCATACGCATTTGAATGAAAAAAACATCAAGCCAAAGCATTATTGGAATGCTGTTTTGGAGAAGGGCTTGAATGTTGTTGCGATTACAGAGCATGTTGAAAACAAGCCGAAAATCGCTTTCCAGAAACTCCTGGCAACAAAGCCGGATGGGGTCGTGTTGATTCCTGGAATGGAATTGAACACGAGCGCGGGACATGTGCTCGCGTACGGAAAGAATGAAAAAATTTTTGATATCCCCGACCTGCTGAAAAAGGGCATTCACATTAAGCGAGTGTTAGAGCTT
>CAYOAS010000054.1:0-8122 GCA_964402015.1 uncultured archaeon
CAACGATTGAACATTGAACCGTTCGTTATTTTTCTTTCGTTCAATCGTTGGGCGCGGTCCGAGATAAATGCATTATTTCGCTTCGCTCAATAATGCGGAAATATTATTGTGTCTCTTTCAGTATTGGATTGGTGGTGCCGTCATTATCTTTATCGCGCTCTAGCAAGTAGAGCGAGGCGCTTGCAGCTTTTTCCATTTGCTTGTCGTGCGTTATTACAAAAATCTGTTCAACTAATTCAGGCAAATGCGTTTTCATCATTTCGCTCAAGACAGAAACAGCCTGTGCGTCAAGGTTGTGTGTTGGCTCGTCCAAAATCAGCCATGACAAATTCTGTGCCAAAACCAAAGAGAATGCAATGCGGATGCAGATTGCTGCCGCGCTTCTTTCCCCACCGCTTAAAATTCCTTCCACCCTAACCCATTTTCCCGAACGCTCTTTCACAACCAATTCGTAATCGCCTTTTTCATCCACTAATATTTTTGCGCTCGAAAAATCCTTGTAAGGATAAATTCTTTCCCAGATGTCGGACATTGCGGCGTTTACTGCTTCAATCAGTTTTTCCCTTAATTCTGCTTGTGTCATTTTTATGCAGTTTGTGAACAGCGCGAGCTTTTCATTCAGCGTTTCTTTTTTTTCTATTTCTAGCCGGATTTCTTCCAATTGCTGTTCTGTTTTCTTGTACAATTCTATTCTTTCTGCCAATTCTTTTTCCATTTCCTCGCTTGCCCGAATCTCGCTTTTCAATGCCCGAATGCCGGCGCTCGCTTCTGCTTTTTGCTCGCGCAGTTGCTGCAGCGTGTGCTCTTCAAAGCACAATTCTTTCATTGATTTTTCCGCTTTTTCGGTTTCATGCTTCAGCGAGGAAATTTCTTTTTCCAGTTTTTCCATTTCTTCCGCTGATTTCAAAAGGCCTTTCAGCAAAGCATTTTTTTCCCACAGCGCTTCAATTTCCAAAACAGTTTTTCTGCCGGCTTTTTCAGCGCTTTCGATTTTTTCTTTCAGTTCCCGTTCCTGCTTTTCGTTTTTTTCCTTTTGCGCAAGCGCGCGCTTTTTTTCGTTTTCGCATTCCCATATTATTTCTTTTTTTGTTTTTTCTTCCAGCGGTTTCCTGCAAACAGGGCAATGCGCTTTTGCCTTTTCGATTTCGGAAAGGGATTTTTCTATTTTTTTAAGTTCGTTTTCTATTGCTCCGTTGGACTGTGAAATTTTCATTTGTTCAGAACGCGCTTCCTTTAGCTGTTTTTCGTTCTGCTCGCGCTGCACAAGCAATTCTTTTTCTTTTTTTTCCAGTTCTTTCAGTTCTGTTTCAATGCTTTTTTCTTTCCAGGAATCAAGGTCTTTTTTCTTCCGCGCTCTTTCCTTTTCCATTGCCTCTGTTTTTCCCCTGCCATTTGACACGAGGTTTTTGAAAAAATTGAATTCTGTTTCTTTTGCCTCGCACTTTTTTATTTTCTCAGCAAGCTCTCGCTCTTCCTTTTCATTTTCCATTATTTTTTTTTCCAGTTCTTTCTTTTTTTTGCCTTTTTCCTCCAAGCGCTTCTGCAGTTCTGCAATGTTTGTTTCTTTCAGTGCCTGCGTTTGCTCTTTAAGGAAGCGTTTTTTGTCCTCAACAATTGCCTTTAGCCTTCTGGATACATTGCCCGCATTTTCCCTTGCGCGCTCGTATTTTTCTATTTCCAGCAATTCGTCAAATTTTTGCTTGCGCTCTCCCGGGGAAAGGCGCAGAAAGAAATCAATCTGGTTTTGTTCGCTGTAAACAGCGCGGCTGAACAAATCATAGCTTATCTCCAGCGCTTCGCAGATTTTTTCATTGACATCGTTCACTTTTGGCCCTGCAACCAGGCGCCCGTCACAATACAATTTTGCCTCGTTGACTTTTTTTCCGCGGTAAACAACGCGCTCCACTGAATATTTTTTTTTGGCATAATCGAATTCCATTGCCAGGCGCGCGCTTTCCGCAAGCTCTGGCTTTGCCATTATTACTTCATCCAGAACAACGCGCTTTGACAATAGCGCTGGAAAAGTTCCAAACAAGCAAAACGAAATGGCTTCTGTAACCGCGGTTTTTCCAGAACCCATCACACCTACTAAGACATTGGTTCCTTTTCCGAACAAAAACTCGCTGCGCTTGTGCGTTTTCCAGTTCTCCAAAACCAAACGAGAAATCATGCAATAAAAATAGCCTTGAAACCAATTAAAAAAACAACGCAAAAGACGCTCTGTTTTATTGTCTTTTTTTTATTGTAAGAATGTGCAATTCCCTTGCTTGTGTTGTCAATGGAATTACTTCTTCAGAAATGATTATTTTGAAAACGTTTTCCAGCCTTCTTAACCTGTTTTTTGGAATAATGACAGGGGATCCGCTGGTGAATTCATAACTATACGTGCTGGCAATGCTTGCAATTCCGCCAGGTTTAAGCAATTGAATTATGTTCACTAACGCTTTCTCCTGGTTAATTGTAGTGTAGGTTAATCCGCCGAAAGTGCTTTCTATCAGGTGGAATGATTGTTTTCCAAACCGTTTAAGAAGTTCTTCCGGGGATAAATTCATATTGGTTTCCGGGCGGTATAAAATATCAGTCCTTGTCACTTTGACTTTCGATTTGTTTTCTACCAGTTCCATTGCAAAACTGCTTTCTCCTGCGCCTTCGCTCAATACCTTGATTGTTTCATGCGGAAACTTCTGCTTAAGTGCTTCTACGATTTTGCCGAAGTCTTTTTTGTGGATTTTGTTAATTGTGTCTAAAGAGCGGTCAGTTGTGCCTGTGCCAAAAATTGTATGCCGCCAACAATTTTCTTTGAATTTTTTCAGTCTTTCCATTTCCTGCGAATTTAGCCTTGCCAAAGAGCCTCTTTTTCTTTTAGCGTAACTTTTTTTTCTCAGAATTCGCTGTCTCTTGAGCATATGCAATAAAAATATTGCTTTTTGTTTAAAATAGAATCAGGAATTACAGCAGTGTCATTCCTTCGACTTCAGCTTCTTCCACGCTTGGCAGAGCGCTTATTTCTTTTGTTGCGCCTTCAATGTCTTCTTTTTTTTCTTCGAACAATACTGCTGCCTTGATTATTTCAACGCCAAAACCAATCGGCACTTTTTTAATATCCTTGACAATGCCGGTTTTAATTTTTTTTATTTCTTCGATTGCAACATCTATTTTGTCCAATTCTTTTGGCTTTATCTTGAAAATAACCAGAGTTTTACCCATAACATTCACGCTTCAAAAAACAGCAATTTTAGGGCCCTACAAAACCGCATTCTTGACACTTGTATGTCTTGACTGTTTTCCTGCAATGCGCGCACCTGACTATCTTTGCGTTGCCGCATTCCGGGCACTTGAATTCAGCGGCTTCTCCGGTTACTTCCCTGTTGCAAGAACTGCAAACCTTTACCATCCTTTTACTCCTCCAAATTATCCAATAAAAACTGCCAAATCATAGGTTTAAATAATTAGGGCAATATTAATTAAATTGCCAGGCATTGTTTTTAAAAGCGTTTGGAAGGGCCCGTAGCGCAACTGGATAGCGCAATCGGCTTCGGTCAGTTTTTTTGGATGTGACCGATAGGTTGGGGGTTCGAGTCCCTCCGGGCTCGCTATGAAACCGGGAAAGATTGTTGGGAGATTCAGTGTTTTTGGCAAGCGTGGCAAAAGAATAAAAGTGGTTTTTCGCTGTCCAAAAATGTCAGACGCCAAAGAAGCGCTTCGCTTTGTAAACCGCACAAGGGATGAAGCGGATTTTTTGGGGGTGCGCAGGCACGAAACCTTAGAGACAGAGAAAAAATTCCTTGCGGATTGCCTGAAACAAAAGAGGAAAAGAAAAAGTGTTTTTCTTTTTGCGGAAGCCGATGGAAAAATAATCGGTTGTGCGAGCATTCTTCCAAAAAGCGTGGATTCAATGCAGCATGTGGGGGAATTTGGCATAATGCTGCTTGAAGAATTCACTGGCTTTGGCATTGGCTCGCGGCTTGCAAAGCGCGTGCTTTCTATTGCAAAAAAGGAAACGAAATTCAGGATAATAAAATCTGGCTATTTTTCAAAAAACAAGGCAAGCGGCGCTCTGCACAAAAAGCTCGGTTTCAAAAAATACGGTGAACTTCCAAATGGCGCCAAACTAAAAAAAGGGGGCTATGATAATCTGGTTCACGTTTTCAAGGAAATAAGGAAATAGTTATTCTCCCTTTGACAGTTCTTTCATTTTTTCTACAATGTTCGTGACGCGCTTGTTTAGTTCGAGCAAAGCATTTTTTGTTTCCGTTATTTCGGCTGCGAGTTCTTTTGTTTGCTTTTTGTCTGGCGCAAAGCTTTTTTTTGTTTCAAGGCTTTTTTTTGCTTCGCACTCCAAAGATTTCATTTCAAAACAAAGGCGGGCTGTTTTCAATATCAAAAAATCTGATTTGCTTGATAATCTTGCGAGTTCTTCTTGTTGTTGTTTTTCCAGGTGCAAGCCGAATTCGTTTAAGTAAAAGTGGAGCATGTCCCTTGTTGTTTTGAGCAAGCGTTGCATTGCTTCAACTTCTTCTGGCAAAAAATCAATTTGCTTTGCAAGCAAGGCGCTTGTTTTTTCGTCAGAACTGCATTCTTCTTTTTGTTTCAAGCCATCGCCTTTTTTTGTGCGTTGATTTTTAAACAAATGAGGGTTGTTCGAGGCCAGGCTATATTTTGCTTGCCCTTATTAGTAATTCGCCGTTTTGTTCTTCAATGTAGACTTTTTCTTTTTCTTTGAGGTTAAGTTTTTTTGCTATTTTTGACGGGATTATTGCAGCCAGGCTGTTTCCTACTTTTACTATTCTTCTTTCTTCTGATTTGGCTTTTTGGATTGCCTCGATTTTTTCCATTATTTCTTGCGAGTACCAGATTTCATGGCATTTGCTGCATTTGAATGCTTCAACCATTACGCCTGGTTCTATTTTGTCCATTGTCTTGTGCAGTTTTCCCTTTTCGCATTTTGGGCATTTTTCTCCTTCAATCATAAGTCATCCCCGCACGTTCCAGTAAGCGGTTATTACAAAGCATTTTTCCCTTTTGTCTTTCCAAACAACAACCAATTCTCCTTTTCTGTATTTTTTCTGCTCTTGAATTTGTTTGGTTTTTCATCCAGTTGTTTTTTGCCTGTTTCAATGCAGTCAATTGCAAGCGTTGTATCGATTTCTTTGTCCAGCCTATAATGTTTGCTGAAGAAAAACAACCGCTTCAACCAAACACCACAAAATATATACTAATAATAACAAATATATACTAATTGTTTTGCCACGCGCTTTTGGCAAATTCGTTTGGCGTGTTTTTATCGCGGGCAGGCAAGTTTTTTTTGGCGGGCGTTTGGATTTTATGGGCTGTCTTCACACCAGAAAATCTTCTTTTCCTTTAAGGTATTTTGTCAGGAACAATTGAAATTCCTTGTTGTTTGAGTAAAATTTTAAAAGCTTTTTTTCAGTAAGCACTTCTGCTTGTTTTTTTGCTGCTTTGCGGATGTTTGGTTTGCTTGTGCGCTTTATTTTCTGCAAAAACGTTTCCAGCAAATCCTTTGCGTGCGGGAATTCTCTTTCTGTTTCAATTATCCAGCGCCCGTTTTCTATCCGCGGTCCGGAAACAAGTTTTTTGTGTTTTGCTAAAAAGCGCATGCTGCTTTTCAAGTCGCTTATTTCCGGGCCAATGCGTTTCATTGCAGGGCTTAGTTCCAGGGAATCAAGCTCGAAAACAATTGTCATTATTTTGCTTTCATCAGTCCATTCGCTGCTTGAAAGAACGCGGAAACCGTTATTTTCAAGTTCTTTTGAAATCTGGTGGCAGAGCTTTTTCAATTGCCCCCAGACAATATCGGGAATGGTTTTTGGATATGCAATTGCAATCGCTATTATTTCTTTTTTCTTCAGTGCATTTGCGATTTTTTTTGTGTTCCATGGTTTTGTTTTTTTTCCGAAGAAAAAAGATATCGAAGGATTTTTTTTGAAGGCGCGCGTTGCCGCAATAAAGCGCGAGAACTGGTTGAGCGATAGCGCTGCTGCAACGTTGCGGGTTGCGTCAGTTGGGTCCACTATAATCAATGGCGCTCCGTGAAAGCGCTTTCGCGCTTCCTGCTCTGTCAAGTGCTTTTCAACACTAATTACTTGCCCTTGTTTCCATTCCGCGGCAGCATTAATTGTTTTTTTGAAGTTTCCGTAATTTAGAACAAGCAATTCTGCCACATAGCCAGGAACACTGCCTGTTTTCAGGTCAGCGCCATAGCATTTAATTCCCTTGAGGAATTGGCGTAACAACCTCACTTCGTCCAATTGTTTTTTTTCAAGTTTTTTTTTGAGGAATTCGTTGTGGAAAACGCTTCTGTCAACGCTGCTTTTGAGGAATGCAGTGCTTTTTATGCGATAGCTTGGAACTATCTCTACTTCAAAGCCCTTGTAGTTTCCACGGATGTAAGGGTGCTCGCTGTATGCTTCTTCCCATTGCATTCCACGGAAAACCAGTTTTCCGATGCGCAACCCTTCTTTTTCAAATTCTTCGCGTGATAGCTTTTCTGGAAAAAAAACAAAAATATCCAGGTCTCGGTCGCCGCGCAAATGCGTGTTGCGCGCCATGCTTCCAACGAGTTCCGTGTGAATGTGCTTTCCTTCCATGGAGCGGATTTTTCCGATTATTTCTTCTGCAATCGCCTGCTCTTTTTTTATTTCCAAAGGAAGCGGCTTTATTTTTTTCAGTGTTTTTTTCAATATTCTGTCCATTGAATGCACTGAATTTATATTGGAATGATTCTAAATATATAGTTTCTCCCGCGATGAAAATCACAAGGAAAAAAGGTGTTTAAAATCCGCAAGGGAATCGAGGAAATAAAGGGCGATGTCCGCGAATCCTATGGCAAGGTAACTATTTTCAATGGTTTTCCCTATAATTTTTATGATTTCAAAAAACAGGTTTTTGGAGAAAAAGAGCAGGCGCTTTCAAAGGCACTGATTGACGCAATTTTTGGCAAGGGAACTGTTGAAGAAATCAAGCAATACTATCCTGGTGTTTCCCGTGCTTTCATTAGTGGGTTCAACGAAAAAATAATCCGCGAGATTACAATGGCTGGTGCACTGGAACGGTTTCCAAGCAATCAGTTTTCTCAAAAGCTCAGAAATGATTTTGTTGAATTGTTGCAACAAAATTTTCCTGAAATAAAAAAAACAGAGGACCTTGTGGATTATGTCCTTGACAATTCCATTGGATATGGTTTCATTGCCCCGTTGCTCCGAGATCCTGAACTAGAAGAAATAATGATTAATTCTCCCGATTCCCCTGTTTTTGTTTTCCACAGGAAAAGCGGAATGTGCAAGGCAAACATTGTCCTTGTTAATGAGGGCATTGTGGAAAAGCTTGTTCAAAAAATCGCGCTCACTATTGACAAAAAATTTGACGCTGACAATCCTTTGCTTGATGCAAGATTGCCTGACGGCAGCAGGGTAAACGCGACTTTCAAGCTTGTTTCTCCCAGGGGTTTCAGCCTTACGATAAGAAAATTCACTGAAACCCCATATTCTGTTGTTGACCTGATTGAAAACAGCACTTTGACTTCAGAGCTTGCGGCTTTCCTTTGGGTAATGGTCGAGGGCTTTAACATTGAACCAATGAATATAATTATCACTGGCGGCTCTAGCTCTGGAAAAACAACAACCTTGAATGCGCTCGCAACATTCATCCGCCATAGCGACCGCATTATTTCAATCGAAGACACTCTTGAAATGGACCTTGGTTCAAGGGACAACTGGATTCCGTTGGAAAGCAAGCCGGCGACTGCCTCAAAATTAGTTGTTTCAATGGATGATTTGCTGAAGAATGCCCTGCGCATGCGCCCTGACCGCATTATTGTAGGGGAGGTGCGCGGCGAAGAAGCGCAAACTCTTTTCACGGCAATGGACACAGGGCACCAAGGCGCTTTTACAGGAGATGCCCAGATACAGCTTTCAAACGGCAATATTTTGCCAATTTCTGCCCTGGCTGAAAAATATTTTTCAAAATGCAAAATCAATGTTGGCGACGGTTTTGAATTTGTGGAACTGCCAGTAAAAATCCAGACAATCAGTTTCAATAAAAAAAATTTTTGCCTTGAACCAAAACCAATAACCCGAATCTGGAGAAAAAAAACCAATGAAAA
>CAYOAS010000055.1:0-8115 GCA_964402015.1 uncultured archaeon
AAGAGCCAGAGCCCAGTTGTAAAGAGGAGGCACTTGGGTATCGGAAAAAAAGAAATCCAGTTCACCAATTTTTTCAATCCCGCTTACTTTGATGCCAACTTCTTCTTCAAGCTCTCGCAATGCAGCTTGTTCAACTGTTTCATTTTCTTTGACTTTTCCGCCAAAACCATTCAGTTTTCCTTTGCCAAAACCGCGCTTTTTCAATCCCAACAAAATTTGTTTCAGCGGTTTTTCCTTTATCAGATAGCAAAGGGTTGCCTGTAGCATTGAGTTCACAGTATGAACTAACAGGATACTATTTTTATTAATGGTGTAGAGTGGCAACTTGTTAAAAGAAAAAGCCTTCAAAGGGGGGCTGGTAGCGCAATTTCTCTTTCAAATTTCTTTGGCGGTTCCTGCTGTCTGTTGTGTCATTACTTTTGAGAGTTCTGTTGCGATTTGTTTTGGGAGTTTTTTGGACATTTCTTCCGACAGTTGTTTGGGTAATGTTTTGGATATTTCTTCCGATATTTGTTTTGGCAAGCTTTTAAAATTATTTTCATTCCCTTTCAAGGTTTCAAGTATTTGCAATTGTACGCTAATGCCTTTTTGCAGTTGCCCAACCATTAAGGATTGGCTTGAACGCAATAGGCTTGGGATTTCCAGAGAAGTGTCTTCCAGAAATTGTGAGAAAGAAATCGCGGGATTGCCTATTTGTTCTCGCAATTCTTGTTCCAATTCCTTGATGAATTCTCTAACCTGTTTTTCGTCCCCTTCCAATCGAACTTGAATGGTTTTTTTGTCAATGTTTTTTATTGTGCCGCGGGCTAAAGGGGTATTCAATAATTTTTCCATAATGAATGCGCGGATTCCTTTTTCAGTAATTACATTGTCTTCTTTTGCCTTGATTAAAAAACTGCCTTTCACAAAGAACACAATACAATTAGGGTATTAGAGAATAAAAAGATTGTTTTTCTTCGACAAACAACGAGAGCAATTCTGCTTTCGTCGAATTATTATTGCTTTTAATAGACAAGTTTGCATAGTTTACATGGTGCAGCAACAACATGTTAGTTCAAAAGACAAGAGAATCACTCTGAAAGAATGGAAAAGAGTTCTTTTTCTGAAATGGTTTCGCTGTTCCTAATTTCCTGCCTTATTTTTTCCAATTCGGCAGCTTCCTTCTCGCTTATCTTGACTTCTGGCACAAGCCTCTTTTCAAGAATAGAAATTTTGCCCTCCAAGCGATTAAGCCTGTCACAAACCATTTCCAAACTAACAGTCCGAGTCATTTCTTCACCTATAATACCTTGCAAATGATTTGATTTAAAACTATCGTTTTCTTTTTCTGCAACAGTTTTCTTTTGATACAGAAAGGTTTGCAGGGAGGCGGGTTCGAACCGCCGAACGCACTAAGCGACCAGCCCCTGAAGCTGGCAGGTTTGACCGCTTCCTTATCCCTGCAGAGCGCTCCCACTGGGATTTGAACCCAGGTTACCAGCTTCGCGGGCTGGCGTCTTATCCAGGCTGGACCATGGGAGCTTGCTAAGTATTGTGTTTATTCTGCGCTCGTGTTTTTCATTTTTTGTGCCTATTTCTTCAACCCACTTATTGAGCATTACTGTCCCATTAAGTATTATTAGGCAATGTTTTAAGTCGGTGTATGGCAAGAAACCCATTTGTTTTAGCATCATACTTGTTTCTTTGATTAACTGTGGGGATTTGATACAGAGGATTATGCTTGGGTATTTTCTTGTGCTTGGCATATAAAAACACCCATTGGTATCCATCATACCCCTCAAAAAAGCAGCAAAAATTTTTTTGCTTTGGCTTTGCTTTATGCAACCAGGCACAGATAATTTCCCAGTCTTTTCCCCATATGGAATTCCGATAATTTTGTTCTTGAATTCAAACAAGCCTTTTGAACTGAGTTCAATTCCGCAAATTGGCTTCCGTTCAAGAAGCCTCAAGTCAAGGTTGTAAAGCTTTTTATAAAGAGGGATAACCCATTTTTCATAATAATCCTTTTCTTTAATGTCGCCCCTCAGGGAATAATAATGCTTTTTTTCTGAGAGTGTTCCATCCCCTAAATGCATTCCTATTTCTTCAGCCAATTCTTCAGTTAATTCACTCGGGAAAATCATTCCCTTTTTAACATCACTCTTGCTAAGTTCAATGCTATCAATATTGAGAAAAATTTTTTTCTCTTCAAATTTGCCTTCTTTTATTTGTCCAAGCCTTTTCACTGTTTTCTTTTCTCTCAGTAACCTGCCAAACTTTTCAGGTTCATTAAGCTGAATTCTTCTTAGAGCGCATTGGGCTATCTTCCAAGCGGCTTTCCCCCCTTTGCGCCTCCAATTAGCTACTGTTTTTTTTGGGTATTTCTTGAAAATTTTCCTTATACTAATTGAACCCCCTTTGGCGGCTCCCCAATTATCATTCTTCAATTCTGCAACAGGAATTTTATTTAAGATTTCTTGCGGAACAATTCTTGAAGGTATTGCAAGTGCGCCGTATCGCCATTTTTTGAGTGTGCTAAATCTTGTGCCAAGGCGTTTGCTTAAATCTTCGAAAGTTTTTGCAGAATAATGCGATTTAAGTTCAAGAAAAAGCAGTTTTCTTTTTTCTTTACCCAGTGCAATTCTTGACATTATGATATAATGCCAAGATGATTTTATAAAATATGCTATCCTGGCTACACCATGGGACCTCACGCTGGCAAACGTTGATTCTTTTTTTAACGCAATTATCCTTTGTTTGACAGCGGGACAATATTCTGGCTATTATATTTTGCGGGGTTGCTTTTTTTAAGTCTTGTGAAGACTATTGCGTTTCTTGTGTGTTTTCGCTTGGAAGCAGTTTGTCAAAAATGGCTGCAAAGAACATTGATAGCGGGCCGAGGATTATGTTTGCGAGTGGCAGGAATATTGATGCAACGAGTATTGCTTCGAATAGCCATAAAAATTCTTCGAATGTTTTGATTTGTGGAAATTGTGTTTTTGCTATTTCAAATGCGTTGGAAAAATCAGTGCTTTGGAATAGTTTGTCCTGGTTTTGCTTTACTTGTTCTTGTACTGATTGCCTGTATGCTTCAGAGTCAATGTTTGCGTAAAGCAAATCAATCGCTTCAACATATGCGTTTACGTCCGGGTATTGTTTTGTGCGCAGCTTTTCAAACAAGGGGTTTTTTGTCAGAACAGCAAGGCTTTGTTTTTGTGTTTGGATTACTTGGTTTGTGCCAATTTCAGTAAGGTCAATTCCGTTTATTTTTTGGTTTGAAATTCCGCTTGTCAATGCTTTTTCAAGGCTGGTAACATAAGATGGGTCTGGCATTACTATTTGCGCGCTGACAATGCATAATCCAAGAGCGATTATTATGTTTGCTTTGTTTACAGCATTTCCAACAGCGCGCGCTGTAATGAAGCGCTTTAGCTCTTTGAAGCCGAGGTCTGCTGTTTCAATTACTACAAAAAAGGAAAGCACATAAAAAACGAAAAGCAGGATGTGTGCGGAAACAACAGGAAAAACAATGAAGCCGGTTATTGTAGCGACTGCTGCCGCCGCAGTGCAATATATCATTGCAATTTTTTTTTTCATTCTTTTTGTGGCAAGGGCAGCAAAAACAAATGGCAATGGAAAGAGAATGAATGCGAGCAAAAAGTTTTGCGACAGCATAGTGGAAATTGTTTCGTTGTATTTTTCAAGAAAGAGCGCTTGCTTTAGCGAAAAGCCGCTCGCGTTTGCAAAAAAAATCCAAGCCAGCGTGAAAACAAAAACGAGTGCTGGAAAAACTTTTTTTTTGTCAATATTCATGTTCTACCAGAATGATAACGTCTTTTCCGCTTAATAAAATTGTTGTTTCCGCTTGCGTAACAAGCTTTCCAGGCGCCTCGTGAAGAATCGGATAGGATTGAATGCATCTCTGTTGCAATAGTTCGCGCATTGCAATCTTTCGCTGGAATTCGCTCAATTTTAATTCTCTGTCAATCCAGCGCTCTGCAAACGGCAAGGTTTTATATTTTTCAGAAACAAAATCCAGAATTTTGCGCGCGACAGGATTGCGCACTGGTTTTGGTTCTTCAAGCGCAAAGATTTCGCTCTGGATAGCCTCTCGCACATAGCCTTCGCCGTCAGTTGCAAAAGGCTCAATAGCAAAAGCCATTCCTTCTTCAAGCGTGCGGGAATCTTTTTTTGCAATATTTGGAATTTCCGGAGAAGCATGAATATCAAATTTTCCAAGCGAGTGCCCGCAAAGGTTTTGAATCGGTTTAAAACCAAAAGAATGGATTGTTTTTTCTATTTCCTCGCCGATTTCTCCAATGCGCACGCCAACCTTTAGCTTTGCAACAGCAGCTGCAAGCGCTTTTCTCGAAGCCTCAAGCATTTTTTCGTGTTTTCCGGAAAAATCAAGCGTGAAAGCAGCATCAGCAATAAAGCCGTTCACTTGCACTCCTGCATCAAACTTTAAAACATCCTCTTCTGAAACAATGCTTTCATCACCAGTGCTTGGCGTAAAATGCGCTGCAAAATTCCCAACGCTCAAATTTACTGGAAAAGCAGGCTTTGCCCCCGTCGAATCAACGATTAGCTTTTCCGATTTTTCGGCTATTTCCAACAATTTTTGCCCCGGCTTAATGCTTTTTCTTGCACTATCCATTACTTTCTGCAAGATTTTGCCGGCTTCAGAGTAGCTTTCAAGCGTTTTTTCATCCATTTCAAATCAGAAAAATCTGGCTTGAAAACCAATAAAAAGCCATCTTTTAGCGCAAACGCCCACGGGTTATGTATAAAATAGCGAGTGTGATTAGCGGAAGCAATAGAGCCCCTGTTTCAGGAATTGTTTTCTCTGGGCTTGCCGCAACAAAAAAGAATGCCTCGGAAGAATTATTCGCCTTTATAGGGTCTGAAGCTGCCGGGTTAATGTTTGAAACAATTGCCACTGCCTTGTAAGCGCCAACCTTGTCAAACGGAGTCACGATAGCAGTTCCGCAGCTGCCCGTTGGGCTAAATGTGTAATTAAATGTTGATGCCCCAATTGCAAGCGGTTGATTGTTGAAACTGCATGCCACGGAATTTGCTGTATTCGGTCCGACGATTGCTATTTTCAGGTTCCCAGTGGCAGCATTGCCGCTCGAGTTTTCGATTGTCACTGTAACTGTTTGTGTCCCGCCAATAAACAGCGCTTTTTCTGTTGACAATTGAATTGCTGAAACAAAAACATCTTCCACTTGAACGCTTGCCGCAAACGCTGTGGAAAAAAGAAAACACAAAAGCAATCCAACCAACAATTTTTTTTTCAATTTCATCAGCTTCTTTGCCATATCTGCAGCATTTACAATAAGCTTTTTCCAGTATATAATTTTTTTCTCTCAATGTTTGTTTAATTGGGATTTAGCCGAACGAACCGAGTGTTTTTTGTTTTCCGCCGTGCAGCAAATCGTCTTTTGAATAACCCAGTTCTTGTATTATCATTATTATTGCCGGCACAACCTGGTGCTCGATATAATAATCCGCATCATAGTTTCCTTCTTTCACGTATTCTTCCAGTTCTGCCTTGTCTGAAATGCTGTTTCCGTTTCGCGTTATGATATAGCCTATTACTGAGCCAACTTCCAGTTCTTTTCCGCGTTTTATTGCCTTTAACGCTGCCTCTACATGCGGCCCTGTTGTTTCGTATTTGTCCAGCGGCTTTTTGATTTGCGTGAGCACAACCAATTCTTTTTTTGGCACTTTTCCTGATTTCAAAAATTCTATTTTTTTTCTCACTATTTGAACTGCTTTTTCCGGATTGCCTTCTTTCAATACTGCTTCAATGACTGATTTTTGCGTTTCTTTTGCAATATTGCTCCAGTCCCTGCGCACGTACTCAAAACCCACTATTTTCAGCTTGTCGTTGTAGTCAATGAGAGCGTATCTTTTTTTTGCAACAGCAGTTCCTTCGCGCCTGCTTACAAAAATCCCGCGCTTGTAATAACCCTCCAAATCCAATTGCATTGCTTCCGGCAATTCCCTGTCAATTTTTTGCAAAAATTCTTCAATGTCTTTGCGCGACTTGCTTGGCGGAATTTCCATTAGCACTGAATCTGTATCCGAATATAAAACTATAAAGCCTTCTTGTTCGGCTTTGTGGATTGTTTCGCGGATATAATGCCTGCTCCATGCTGTTACTGCGCGCGCGCTTTCCCTGCTGTACCATCGTGCGCGGGCGTAACCCAAATAACCATAATGCGCATTCAGCAATATTTTGAGGGCGTGCTGTCTTGCATCCAGCAGGGCATAATCCTTGTTTTTTTTGTCAATTTTTTTTAGTTGTTTTTTTATTCCCATTCTTGTTTCCAGGATTTGTTTTAGTATTGTGGGAAAGAATCCTTTTTTTTGTTCGCAGAACCAGTCTTTGTCCGGGCTCAAGTTTTTTCCGTTTTTGCATTTTTCGTGTTCGCAATTCAGTGTTTCTGGGCTGATGTTGTGCGATATTATTATTGTTGGATGCAACGAACTGAAGTCAAGCACTGCAATGTTTTCGTGCAATCCCGCTATTGGCTCTTTTACATAGCCGCCTTTGAATGTTGCAAGCAATCTTTGCTTTACCTGGCCTTCGCTTGGCTTGTTTGGAATCAACTCGTTGCGCTTGAACGCCTCGTTTATGAGCAATGATTCAACCAATTGCGATGCGCTGCTCCTGCTTATTTCAAACAATGGCTGTTTTACAAGCTTGCACAATTCAACTAGCAGGGGAAAATATGTCAGCACTATTTTCAATGCTGTTTCAGAATCCTCGCGGTTATATTCCACTAATTCTTTCAGGTTTTTTCCGGTTTTCCAGATTTCGTTTATTTCAACTGCTTTTATTTTTGTTTTTTCTTCCCCGAATAATTGCTGTGAAACGCTTTCCAAATCGAATTTTACGAGATTCACTACAGTAAAGCGCGATAGCAACAAAATCAGTTGGTAAGCGTCAACGTGCTGTATTCCTTCCAATTTTACTGCTGTTTCCGTGCCTTTCTTTTTTGCCTTTGGCTCTGTGCCGTCAAAACCAATGTCAATTTTCACGCCCAATTGTTTTCCGCGTTCCCTTAAATACGGAAAATCAAAAGAGTCGCCGTTGTAAGTGACAATAATGTCGGGTTTTTTTTGTTTTACAAATTCCACAAAATTTTGGAGCATTTCTTTTTCGCTTTCAAAAACCCGCAGGCCATTTGTGCTTTTCAGTTTTGCGTGCCAGCTGAAAACAATTGATTCCTTTTCATCAGCGCAGCTTATCATTAAAATCGGGTCTTTTTCCGGATTGCTGAAGCGCTCCGGAGAAAGAGTTTCCAAATCAATAGAACAGATTGTAAGCGGAATTTCTATTTCTTCAATCTTTTTTATTTTTTTCAATATCTTCTGCCTGTTTTGCTCCTCAAAATCTATTTCATAATAGTTCATTGGTTCCAATTGCCTGTCTATCAAAAAGCGCTTTGCAAACTGTATATCATATTCCTTTCTTTCAAAACCAATTCCTTTGATTTCGTGCCTTGCGGCAGTGAGGTCGCGCGTGCTATTGAAATACAGCTTGAGAACGCCTTCAGCATTGTTCTTCTGCATTTCTTCTATTTTCAATATTTTTGCTTTTTCTTCCCCGAATTCTTTTCCCAAAAGCTCTTTTGCGGCTTTTTTTGCGTTCTGCGTGATGATATAAAAATAGGGCCTGAATTCTTTTTCCAAAAATATTTCCAGCCCGTTTTTTGTTTTTAGAAATAGTTGTATTGCAGATTCGCCTTTTTCGCCTATTGAATAATCAGCATCAAGCAGTATGCCTCGCGCAATCATATTCTGGATTGTTTTGCGTTAAGTTTAAACAATCTGCCAAAAAGGCTATAACTTAAACTGTGATGTTATGTTATAGCTGAATTGGAAAATTGCCGAGGGCAGATTTATATAATATTTCTGATATTATATTATTATGGATATTAGACTAGTTGAGTGCAATAGGTGTAATCACAAATGGGCAACGAGGATAAATCCAAAGAATTGCCCA
This sequence comes from uncultured archaeon, assembly GCA_964402015.1. Taxonomy (GTDB): domain Archaea; phylum Iainarchaeota; class Iainarchaeia; order Iainarchaeales; family JAGVWC01; genus CAYOAS01. Next base: position 7,997 of record CAYOAS010000055.1, read on the forward strand.
AAATGCAAAAGCCCTTACTGGAATAAACCAAGAGTGAGAACGTGATTGCGTATAAGTTTCGGTTATACCCCTATCCAAGTTTTGGATTCGGTGTGAGTAAATGTTTTATTGAGCAGACG
>CAYOAS010000056.1:0-3653 GCA_964402015.1 uncultured archaeon
AAAAAATTGAAAACAAAAAAATATCAAGCGTATTCAAATTTGCTTTTACTTCAATGGTTCATTTAGCAAGCAAGATGTGCCCAGTAGCTAAAGAAGGGGGCAAAGGACACTGGAGTGCATTGAGCACAACATCTTTTTGGGCATTGCAAAGTTTTTGGACTCCACCCCTTTTTATGGAATCTAACGTTTGGATGCTTTTTAATAGTGCCGTATCTGGAAAACAAGGGATAATAAAGGGAATTTCAGACGCACAAACCCAAATTAAACAAGTCAAATTTGCTGATGATTTTAAGGAATTAAATAATGGGGCAAATATATTTGTAAAAACTGCAAACGCTTTAGATTTGACAAAAATTATCCCTGCAAACTCGATTGATTATATTTTTACTGACCCACCATATGGTGGCGCAGTTCAATATTTTGAATTAAGCACATTGTGGGCTTCTTGGCTCAAGATTGACCTTGATTATGCTGATGAAATAACAATTAATAGCCAACAAGAAAAAAACTTTGAATATTACCACAAAATGCTAAAAGCAGCTTTCAGAGAAATGTATCAAGTATTAAAACCAGAAAAATATTTGACTGTTACATTTCATAGCACAGACATAGCTGTTTGGAACTCTGTAATTAAAGCTGTTGTTTTATCTGGCTTTGATTTAGAAAAAATAATTTACCAACCACCAGCACGAACATCTGCAAAAGGGTTGTTACAACCATATGGCTCTGCTGTTGGTGATTACTACATTAGATTCAGAAAACCAAAAAACGAAAAAATAGTTTCAGAAAGCCAAATGGATATGCAATCTTACGAAAGAGAAGTGGTTTTAGCTGCAAAAAGAATCATAGAAGAACGGGGCGAGCCAACAATTTATCAACATATTTTAAATGGAATTATGGTTGAACTAAAAGGGGGAAGAAACGCCCCCGTTGGTGCAAAAAAGTTTGAAGATGTTTTGAAAGAACACGTTGGAAAAGAGTTTGAATTAATTCCGACATATAATGAAAAAGGAAAAGTTGCTGGAAAAAAATGGTGGCTAAAAGGCAGGGACTTTTCTAATTTCAGCACCCCGTCCTTATCCGATAGGGTTGAAAGAGTGGTACTTAATGTATTAGATAAAAAAGTAAAAGCATCATTTGATGACATTTTACAGGAAATTTTCATTGAATTTCCAAATGCATTAACGCCAGACACTCAAGACATAAAATCAATATTAGAAGAATATGCAACAAGAACACCAGATGGAATGTGGAGATTAAAACCAGAGCTGCAAGAGAAGCAAAGAATCAGCCAACACACCACAATGATTTATTATTTAGCGACACTTGGAAAGAAAGCAGGGTATAATATTTGGATAGGTAATAAAGAACAAAGCGATTCTTACAATGGAAAACTATTGAGAGACTATTGTGATGATATCAGAACATTTAGATTTGTCCCGCAAGAATCTGCCGCAATTAGTCGAATAAAAGAAATTGATGTATTATGGCTAGAAGATGGACGAATCCGCTACGAGTTTGAAGTGGAGAACACAACAGGAATATCTGAAGCAATAATACGAGGGTCAAATATCCCAGAAGATTTGAAGCCGAAACGGTTTATTATTATTCCAGAAGAAAGAGAAAAGAAGTTACATAAGAAACTTCAAGAACCAATATTGCAACAAGCAATTCAAAAGACAAAATGGGAATTTATCCGTTACAAGGACTTGGAGCAACTTTTCAAAGCTACAAAGAAAGAGTTTGATGAAAAAAAATTAAACCAAATAGCCAAGGTTCCAAGAGACAAACCAGAAGGGCAACAAACAAAAATATTGGGCTTTTAGTCCCATTTAGTAGCAAAGACTTTAGGTGCAAGATTTCGATTAAAAGTGCAACCGTGGATAAACGTGCAAAGTTGGTTGCAGGGCAAGGAATTGAAAGAGGCAAAAGAATGATTAAGGAAAAAAAAATGATTACTGTTTATGTTGCTGGAAATTATAATTCTGACAACATTATCAAAACTTTAAACAATATTCACTTTGGAACAAAAAAGTGTGTTGAATTATTAAAATTGGGTTTTGTGCCATTTTGTCCTTGGCTGGATTTTCAATTCCAATTTTACGACACTTCCCTGACCATTGAAGACTATTATCGTTATAGTTTGGGCTGGCTGGCAAAAAGCGACATATAGCAAATGACAAAAATATTTTGACAATATGGAGTCATTTGCTATCTATCAAGCGACAATATTTGTTCAAAAATTAATGTCGCTTGCTATAGTTTATGTTTTGCCAAATTTTGAAAAAAGCAATGGAACAATTGCTGAAATCAAGAAAGCAAAAGAATTAGGCATACCCGTTGTTTATAGCGACAAAGAATTATTTGCCATACAAACGGCTTTGCTCTTTTTGCCGAAAAAGGAGAATAAAGGAGCAGAATGAATAATTTAAGAGCAGGATTGAATTAAAGAGCAAGGCCGCGTTTTGCGAAACCATTAAATTCTGGAATAATTCTCATAACTATTGATGGTTGAAACTAGCAGGATACGGGAATCAGGAGTAATTGCTTTTGCTTCGATAGCTTTTTTTTTGGTTGGCTTGGCAATAGCTTTTTTCTTTGGTTTAAAAGCGCCTTTTGTTGAATTGGGTTTTTCGCAAGAAGTCAATTTTCTTTTGTTAACACTGGCTGTCTTTGTTTTTTCAATGCTTTTTTTTGGCAGGCTAACGCAATTTTTTTTTGTTTTGGTTGGATTGAGCAAGGCGGGGCAAATCTCTGCAATGCCAATATTAGTGATTGCCAATTCGATTCCGCTTTTTTTGGCGGGATTTGCAGGAACATTGTTCGGAAAATATTTGCTTGACGACATGGAAGGAACAGACAATCTTTGCAATTACAAAATAGAATTGTTGAAATGGTTTGGAATCAGCGTTGCCGCAGCTTTAGTGCTCGCGTTTCTTAATCCGCAAATTATTGCAATGAATAACGCGGTTTTTTACGTTTTTGGCCTGCAATAACGCTTTTTCCAACAAGGAGATTTATTAATTATAATAGATATTATTAAAAACAAAAGGAACGTTTAATTGTTTGGATTACAATTTATTCGGGGTTTTTGTTTCATGGGCATTGTTGAGTCGCTGAAAGAAATCTATTTTTCCATGGAAGACAAGTATTATGCTGTGCTTGACAAAATAGAAGAGCACGTTCCAATATACGCTGTCATTGAACCAATTGACAAGATTGTCCCGAGTTTTCTTATTTTTTGCATTGTTGCAATACTGTTGATTGCCGGCGCGGGAATGTTTTTGTACAATTCGCTCGCAGCCGGAACAGCACTATTTTCCGCAACAATAACCGATGAATCCGGCGCGGTAATCACTGGGGCACAGTTGACGCTGAAATATGCAGGACAGGAAAAATTGTTTGTCAGTGACGCTTTTGGAAAAACAGAAAAAATCGAATTGCCCAGAACAGACTTGAAGATAGAGGCAAGCGCTGAAAACTATAATGACTACAACGAAACCCTGAAACTGGAAAAAGACACTTTAGGATATGAAATAAAGCTGGCTGCAAAAGAGGGCGCGGGAATAAAGCGCACTATTCGATTGGTGAACAAGGCTGGCCAGCCGATTTACGGCGAAGCGGTGGCAGGGGAAACGGCGGGGAGCGAAACA
>CAYOAS010000056.1:3663-8068 GCA_964402015.1 uncultured archaeon
CGGCGCGTTCCTCAAGGGCTACCAGACCTACACCAGGAGCGCAAAAGCGCCGGAAGACACTGTGACAACAAACAGTGAAGCCACAATAACAGAACCATTGAATTGCAATGGCCTGATTGTCAGCGTGAAATCGAGCAATTACGAAAGCGTTGACAGTTTTTCAATAGTGCAGGACACGCAAAGCATTTATTTGTCGGAGAAAATTACTGGAAAAGGCTCTTTGAAAGTGAGCGTGGAATTCAACAGCAAGCCTGTTGAAGACGGAATAATTGTTTATCTTTATACTGCGGAGGGCGCGGGGGCATTGGACCAAAAGGCAACGCAAAACGGTTTTGTTGGCTTTGATGATATTCCCGCAGCCACTTATACTGTAAAAACAAAGGCAACCCAGAAATATGGCCAGGCAACAAAAGAAAACGTGAAAGTGCAAAACGGAGACGAAAAAAATGTTGTGCTTTCGCTCGAGCAAAATGTTGTCGGAATAATAAAAATAAAGGTTGTTGACAATGGAACTGGCCTGGCAATCGGCAACGTGCATGTGACATTAAAGCTTGGAAACATTGTTGCCGGCGAACAGACAACAAGCACTGACAACAATGGAATAATCGAGTTTGCTGTCAGCGAGGACACTCAATATGTTGCGACAGCTGACAATGACGATTATTGTTTTGGCACTCTGTCCGGGCTTACAATAGCACAGGGTTTGAGCGTAATAAGATTGAAAAAATTCACTGGAGAATGCGGTGGCGCACTGAAAGTAAAAGTAATTGACCAGGATGCTAATCCTGTCAGGAACGCGGTTGTTTCTTTGGGGAACGAACAGCATTTCTTTGTGGGCTTTTCAAACAAGGCAACAGACATAAACGGAATAGTCACATTCAACGGAGTTCCTTCAGGCACTTTTGCTGCATTTGCTTTCAAGGCAACAAATTCTGGCTGGAGCGATGCAAAATATTTTAACAGACGCGGCTCTGCAACAGGAGAGCCTGATTTGATTGTTACAATGCAGATTCCAAATGGTATAGTAAAGGTAAAGGCTGTTGACAAGGAAAACAAGCCAATTGCTTTTGCAAGCGTTTATTTCATTGACAATTTTAACGGCCAAATAATCGGCGGCGGAGCAATGCCTGCTGACACAAACGGGATTGCTGTTCTTACAACGCGTGCGGACAAGGAAGTGTTTGCAATAATTGAATCTTCCGGGCTTGCGAGCTACAAGAGCACTGCAGTGCAGGTTCTGGGAAATTCAGAAATATTGATTCTGGCAAAGATGCTGCCAAAGATAGACAAGTTTGAGGTGGAATTGCTTGGGTTGTATAACAGCGGTTTGGCTGCAACAACGCTTGCCACGGGGGCAGAGTATGTTGCAAAATTCCGCATAAAAGTGCCTGATGAAATAAAAAATGAGGCAATTGAATTGGGCTTGCACGTGCGCGTTGGCACTGAACAAATAACTGAAAAAGATTTGTTGTTTATCAAGGCGTTGAATGCGCCAAAGGCTTCAATAATGAAAGGAACTTCCTATGCTGAAAATTATGCAGAGGATATTGCAAGCATTTCGAGCAGCGATGCAAAATGGGCAAATATTGTTTGGGCAAAGGCAGAGGCAAATGTAATTGAGGCAGAGGCAACAATAAAGGTAAAGGAAACAGCCGCACTGGGAAAAAGGCTTGACGTTTATTACAGGGCATGGGAAAGCAATGGTGCTTTGAAGCGCGACCCGCCGAGCGAGTATGTTGCAGAGGATGAATTGTATGCCAACACAAAAGTTTCAACTTATCAGGTGGGAACTGGAACATTGTGCTCTGACAAGTTTTGTTTTGACGCGACAATAACTGACAAGGAACAGGCTTTGACAACGCCTGTTCTTGAAAGCTATCAGGCAAAAACATTTGGAAAATACAGCATTGCTTTCACTATCAGCAATGCGAGCAAGTTTGACACTGACACAATCAGGAATGCGGAATTGCGCATAAAAAATGCTGAAAAAAATTTGTTGTTCAGGAACTATTCAATCATTGATGCTGCAAACAAGCCAATTGAAGGGGCAGTCGAAGGATACGAGTTTGAAAGGATTGATGCCGGCAATCTTTCCCCGACAAGAAAGATTGCTGGAACAATTGACTTTGTGCCGCAAAACGCAATCAGCGGGGTAATACGCTTTGAAATAATCGACAAGGATTTGGGAATAATTGTTTTTGCAAAAGACATAATTGTTTCTGTCGCTGCAGAGAATAATCTGGCAGTAACAATAAATCCAACGCTCTTGCCAAGCGGGATTGAAAACGAAATAACAGTCAATGTGAAAGGCGCTGAAAGCGGGCTTGAAATTGACAAGGCTGTTGTGCGAGTGCTTGACAAATTTGGCACTCAAATCGCGAGAAAGGAAACAAACAAAAGAGGAAATGCGATTTTGATTATTCCAGGACAGAGCCCTGGAGAAAAGCTCAAGCTTTTGGTCGAGGTTCCAAATTACAATTTGTTTGAAAAAGAAATAACAGTAGAACCAAAAATAGTTGGAATAACACCAAGCAGCATTGGCCTGGCATTGAATCCAAAAAGCGCTTTTACTGCGGAAAAACAATTGAAGGCAAAAAACCTTGTGGCATTCCCATTGACTATTTCAAGAATGGAATTCAGCAGCAGGACTCGCGGATTGATTGATATAGAAGGAATGAATAATTCGCTGAAAAGCTTTGAAGGGCTTGAAATAAAGCCGGGAACAGATGCCGAATTATTGTTCAAGGCAATTTTGAGTGATGCAGGCAAAAACATTACAGAGCGCGCTGAACTGAACGGCGTGCTTACAATGGAAGTTTCAAGCTTTGGGCAAGCCTGGCTGTTTGAAGTGCCAGTAAAAATAACTATTGGCCTTGGCGGAGAGGTTTCAGACCCGAATTGCTTAAGCGTCACGAAAACCGAATGGACGACTGCAACAGAAGGAAAGCCAATAACATTGGAATTGCAGATTGAAAACAATTGTGTTGTCGGAGAAGAACCAGTTGCACTGCAGGATTTGGAAGCAAAGGTTGACTGGCAAGGCAACAAAATTGGGGAATTTGACTTGATGACAGAGAACAGCGCGACAACATTGCGCGCGGGCTATTTCAAAACAATACTCAACCGCATTGAAAAAGAACAAACAATAAACGTGCAATTGACATTTACTCCAAGCGGGGGCGCGAACGGAGTGGCAAAAGCAATAATTGCAATACAGACAACAAACCCAACGGAATCAAAGGCACAAACATTGAAAACAGAAATCAAAACAGAAATAACTGTCCTAAATCTTGTTGACTGCATTTCTTTTTCTAAAGAAGACCTTGAAATGACATTGCCAAGCACTATTGGGACAGGAGTTCCCGGCATTGAGGGCAGCGCAAGCGATTCCTTTTCAATCAAGACAACAAAATGCGGAGCGCCAGTGCAAGTAAAGCTTGAATCAGAATTGGATTTGTCCACAAAGGATTTCACTTTGAAAGAGGATGACAGCAAAGACATAAAGGTAAGCGCTAACGGAGCATTGCCTGGAAAATATGGGGTAAAAGTGAGAGTGGAAGGCGCGAGTGCGCATGCTGCAAAACAAATACAAAACATTGAAGTCTTGGTGAATCCTTCTGCAGACTCTTGCATTCGCTTGAGCAGGTATGAATTCAATATTTATGACGACCCGAAAGACCCATTTGATGGTTCGGATTCAGTAAAGGTTTTCAACGAGTGCCCGGACAAGACAGTAGATATAACTGTTGACATGCATTCTTGGACTGACGCAATGAAAGACGGCTTAAAATGGGCTGCAATCGGCTTTGGATTGAGCGTTCTTGGAAAAATGAACGAAGGCGCGACTCTGGGCGAGGCAATCTTTGGAAAGAAAAAAGCGTCAACAACAAGCACTGGCGGGATTAGCAACAGCATGACTGTTAGCGAGTGGATTGAAAAAAACAAAAACATGCCGGTAAACGAGGCTTTGCCTGGCATTACAGCCAGGGCAACAGCGGTTCCAGCAACGCAGAACCAGGGATTGCTTGGCAGCGGATTAACTGGCATTTTTGGCAGCATTGGCTCGATTTTTACTGGCTTGACTGGCACAACAAACCCGTGGATGAATGCCTTGTTGATGTTTGCAACAGGCACTGGAATAAGCTATTTTAACCAGGATGAAAAAGAACTAACGCTTATTGCAAACGACGTTGAGCTTGGCGCAATCGGATTGTTCAAAGATAAAAAGGCAATTGAAACTGATTCAGATATTGGCATTGAGGTAAAAACCCAGGAAACAATAGAGCCAAAAAAAGGAAAAGAGATTTTGAGCGTTAAAACAAAAGAGGCTGTTTTCACTAATAAAACAGGAATAGTGCAGAGCGATGCGTTTAATCCGTTTTACAGGTATTTGAAATCAGAAGGA
>CAYOAS010000057.1:0-8032 GCA_964402015.1 uncultured archaeon
CTATTGTTTCCCTTTCCCTCCAATTGAGCAATGCGGAAAAAGTAAGCAGAATGCTTTCAGTGCTTGTTTCAGACATTTCCCAAATGATGTTCAGCATGAGCATTTTCATTGCGCCAATTGTTCTGGGCATTACAACAAGCCTGCAGAAAGTGGTTATGGTGACTCTTTCCAATATCATGCAGCAGAATATGTCACAGACAACGCAAAACCTTGCGGATGTTTCAAACGTCGGTGGCATTGGCGGGCTTTCTGGAATAACAAAAAGCCTTGGCTCCCTAACAGGGGGAGGCGCCGGAGGGCTAAGCGGAATGGTAACACCATTACAATTCTTAATAATCATTTCAGTTTATGTCGTGGAATTGGTTATAGTAATGTCTTATTTTACAACGCGCATTGAAGAAGACAACCCATTGAAAACCCGCATGCACCTTGGTTATTATTTGCCAATCTCACTCGCGATTTATTTTGTGACTGTTATTGTTTCAAACACGCTTGTATCAGTATTCGTGTAATGTGGTGATTGGTTGTTGAACGAGTCAGGCCAGGGTTTTTCTGTTTTCCGCTTGTTGATTTCCGCAATAATGGGATTAATGATTCTGCTGATAATCCTCGGAGTTTATAACTATTTCGAAAAAATCCGCATTGACCTTGGTTATCAAACCATAGTTAATGGGTTTGGAAATGCAGTGAACAAGCATGACGGCACTGTAATACTAGTTAACGGCGCCGAGTTGCCTGCTGGCACTGAAATTTCTTCTTTTTCCCTTTCACAAGGAACTGGCTTGGACAAGGATTGCATTAAAATTACTGGCCCAAATTCTGATATTTTTTCAATTGCTTCAGACAACAGGCTGGCAACAATGAACCATTATGCAAAACTGAATGTTTACATCAAATGCGAAACAAACCTTGAAGGCTGCGAAATCTATTGCACTGTTTCACTAAACAAAAAAATCGAAACAGCAGACATATAAACAAGACAGCAAAAAAATTACGTTCCTCTTCTTTGCATTCTCTGGCGTTCAAATTTCCGCAGGGCTTGCGCTGCAAACAATTTTGCCTTTCGCGCAGTATTCCTGCCGTCAGTTCTCCAAAACCCAAACCATGGCCGCAATAAATGCATTTTGAAGGGAAGGTTTTTGCCAATAATATCCTGCAAGGATTCCCTTTTCCAGCTTCCAATTGAAAGCTGTGGGATATAAAGTGCATCAGCATGCCTTTGAATGTAGACTCTTCCATCCGGGGCAAAAGCAATTCTTTGCGGAATCTGAAATTCGGCGACCCGTTGGATGGGAAGAAGGTTCTGAATCTCACGGCTGTAGCCATAAAGTGACTTTTCACCTTTTCCTTCTTATCTCGCAAGGTTTTCCAACAGTTGCTTGTTTTCTTTTATTGAATCGTTTATTGCTTCTTCAACGCTGTTTGGTTTTTTGCAAGGCAAAAGGTGTTCTTTCAGAAATTCCCTTATTTTCGGAATTTTTTTTTGCTGGTTGCTGTTTTGCCAGAAGAATTCCTCGTCAGAACTGGTTTTGCTTTTTTTTGCCTCAATATTCAGCTTGAACCTGTTCAGCCTCAAAAAAGCGTCAGCACAGACAAAAGCAGTTCTTTTGTTGCCGTCTTCAAAAGGATGCGCTTTGGCAAACAAGAAAAGAAAATTTGCGAGGCTGTCCAGCAAGTCCAAATCGAAAACAGTTGAAACCCAGAGCAATTCGCCCATTTTGTTTTTGTTTTTTTCAATCTTGTCATGAATCTCGATAATTTTTTCCCTTGAAAAAACCAGGTCTTTCAGTAAGAGAAAATGATAAGGAAAATATTCTTGTTTTTCTTTTACTGTTGCCAGGTATTCTGAAATGCGTTCCCTTGCCAGTTCGGAATAATTTATTTCAGGAAAAGACCGCATTGCCTTAAACATTTCGTCAGGGACAGACAAAGTAATGGTCCTGCTCATGAAACAATAATAACCCACAAAGTTTATAAATTTATTTTATTATGTGTATTAAATAAAATCAATAGTTTTTGGTTTTTATTCTAATTATTGCCCATTTTTTCGGGTTTAACCCAATGTTTGCTGCCAAAAACTTTTGCAGATAAGCGTCTGAGACATTTTCATCCATTGTCGGGTATTGGTGGCTCACTGCCCATTTTTTTTCTGAATCTTTGACAAGCTCTGCAACATTTGCTGAATCCATGACTTCTTCTTCATCCAATGTATCGAACTTTGTGTTCTTTCCTAAAATTGCCTTTATTAACGTTGATTTTCCGGAATTTGGCAAACCAAAAACCATAATATTAGAACCAATTCTTGTCATGTCTTCTGCAATTTTTTCCAATTCTTTCCTGTCAAAGATTTTGCTTTTTTCCACAACAATTATTTTTTTCATTCTTGATACTGATTGCACTATTGTTGGCGTTTGTTTTAATTCGTGCTTTTTTTTCGTCAATTGCCAGACTGGCCAGAATTCCTTTTTTTTTTGCTTTTTAATTCCCTTTTTAATACTATAACCCCAGCTATTCTTTTAGTTGCCCGCAAGGGCAAATATAGTATAAAAAAGGTGAATAGTAACAATGGCTGACGACAAATTCGGCAGAGCAATGCACAAGGTGACTTGCTCAGAATGCGGACAGGAAACTGAAGTCCCGTTTAAACCAGACGGAACAAGGCCTGTTTATTGCCGAGACTGCTATCAAAAGCACAAGAAACCGCGCAGAGACTACTAATTCTAACAAAAAAGCCCCAACGGGCTTTAAACAGTTAAATTAGTTTGAACTTTGTAAAACTATTTCTAAAATTTTTTTTTTATTTCACTTTCTCCAGCGAAAGCGCTGGCGCCAAGCTGAACAACAACAAAAAAGCGCTTTGCCTGCAAAACGTTTAAATATTAGTAATTCGTTTAATTTTCAGGTGGTTTTTTTTGGATTCGAAAGCACAGGCTTCAAGCGTTTTCCAGTTGTTGATTTCCGCTGTTGTCGCTTTGGCGATTTTGATGGTTTTATTCAGTGTTTTGGGAATTATCCGTTTTGATATTGGCAGTGAGCCTTCAAAGGCTGCCGCAGACCAGTTGAAAGAAGCATGGAATTCTCCCGCAACATTGAAAACAACGCAGAACGTTACCTTTAGCCCACAGCAAAACATTATTAGCCCAAGAGGCCTTGCCGATACAAGCAGAGTCGGAATTAGCCCGGAACAAATATGCCTTTCTTTGGGTGATTTTGAAGACAATGAAGGAAGCAATTTTGCAATAAAAGGAAAATCAATAAACTATACTGGTTCAGGAAACAAGGTTGCAAGAGTTTCCATTTTTTGTTACAATGGCAATGAACTGGAACTAGCCCTTCAAGAAGCCGGCTTGGAAGAAGAAGCAACCACCTGGCTGGCAAACTGTGAAGCAATAGATACTGCAGAATTGTTCTGCATTGTAGCATTGAGAACAGGAACAAGATAATTTTCCGCCTGGTTCTTTTTCTTTTTTTGTTTGCAAGTTGCATTAGTTTTAAATAGTTCCACGCTTTATTTATTTGCATGAATTCCCTGAAACAATTGTTGAATGAAAAGCGCGCGCAGAGCGAATGGAATTCGCTTTACATGCTCATTGTTTTGATTATTGTCGCGCTGATTCTAGTCACAATAATAAAGCCAATGTTCCGCCAGAGCCAGCAGATTGTAAAGCCAATAAAGCAAGCAACTACTGCGGCAAACAAGTGATTCATATGTTGTCCCAGCGCGGCCAAGAGGAAGCGCCATTCGAATTATTAATTGCAGTAATAGTAATGGCATTCGTTATTTTCTTGGGCTTGCAGGCAATGAACTATGTGCAGACAGAACAGTGCAAGGCGCAGATAAAGCACAGTGCCTCGGAATTGAAAACAGTCATCCAAGAGGTTGTTGCCGGAAACATGAAAAGCCTTGTTTTCTATCCCCCGCAATGCTTTCTGAAACCAAAAGACAGGGAAGAAATGCGTTTTGTTGTAATAAAAGATTCTTTGCAGTGCAGCAGGATGTGCGGCGGTGCAAAAAACGAATGCTTTGTTTTTGCTTACTATGCCGAAGGATACGATTACGATTTATGCTTTGAAACAGTCAGCCCGCAAACAACTTTTTACCAGGACACTCCTTGCGATGACGCGGGAGAAAAATTTGCCACAATCAACATGAAAGACGGGATTCCGCGCGGCGCATTCGAATTTGTCAACAAAAGCAGTTCTGTTGACGCTTTCCCAAAAATCTGTGCTTACCTGAGGACGGGCTGATTTGATTGATTGGCTTTATTTTAAGCAAGCTCAATTTGCTGATTTTGGTTACCGCGATTTTTGCAATCGTGGCATATTTTTCTTTCTGGCTTGGGGAATCAATGGTTTCGCAACAGGCATTGCAGATAATCAACCGTTATGCGCGCAATGCTGAAAACGTTATTTTTGCGCCAAACCAGTGCAATGTAACAAGCGTGACAATTCCTGCATGGATAAATTTTTTTGGCAGCATTGAAACCGGAAACCGTTTTTTTTATTTATTGGACATTTCAAAAATAGAAGGCGTTTCAACAACAGCCGGCGGAAAGCCAATGAACAACCTTATTGTTTCTGTTCTTGACAAAAAAACAAAAAACGTTATTGCTGCAAAATCCTTTGGAACAACAGCAAAAATCCGCTTGTTTTCCTGGAACCCAAAAAACGACGAACTGGCCGAATTATTGCCACCAGACAAAAACACAACGCTTAACCCGCAGAGCGCTCCCGCACCCACAAACTCTGTTTATTTAGTGAAAGAAATTTTTAACGGCGAACAATTCTTTTATGTTATTCCCTGCAGTTCACAGGCGCACGGTTGCGAGGCAAACCTGCAAAAGGTCGGAGACATTGTTGCAATGCAACGTGGCGGAGTTTCGCCTTGCCTGCCAACAACAAGTGGTGCACCATGAAAAAAATTAATAATGAAAAAGGTTTTCTTGGCCCGATTGGCGATGACTTGCCGAGCCTGATTCCACTGGTTTTTGCGTTAATAATTTTTTTTGGCGCTTTTGGCGTAACTTTCAGCACTTTTAACCAGCGCGGCAGGGATTTTGATTTGCAGATTGAAGCATTGCGCATTTCCACTGGCCTGAAAGGAAACAGTTATTTTGCAAATTATGAACAATTCCGCGAAATTTGTGATGGCATAAATGCGCGCGGAATAAAATTTCGCGGTGGCCTTGTGGAATTTGAAAAGCTGAAAAAAAATTGTTCCGAAGACCCTGCAAATTGTTTTGACATTTTCAACAAAGACCCGCAATTTTATGGCAGCGTTGGAAAAAGCGGCGAAGCAAACGTTTTCATGTGCGAGAACACTGTTGAAGAGCTTTCAAGGCAGAGAATTGCGCAGCAAAACCCGATTACAAGGGATTTTCCAGTTGCATTGAATGACAATTTTACTGTAAAGCCAATGAGCCTGGTGATTACCGTATGGAAATAAAGATTTTTTTTCTTGACAAAAAAGCCCAGGCGGCAATAACCGATGCATTGTATTTCTTGACTATTGTTGCAACGCTTTGCCTTTTTCTTTTTGTTTTTGCAACGCAATACGGCAACACTGTAAGCCAGTCAATAAAAGACAGGTATCTGGAAGAGTATGAAGCAAGCGCGCTAAAAACAATTCTTTATTCGAGCACTCCGCGCGATCCTGCTTCAGATTTGAGTTCTAAAGAACTTGACTTTTTGCTTGCAATAGTAAAAGAGGATTATGCTGATGACCAGGTCTTGGACGAAACAAGGATTGTTCTCAAAAAAAACATTGAACTTGTAATGAGCTCAAAATCCGCTTCGTTTGACTATATTTTTTACATTTATTCCAGCGAAACAAAAAATCCTTTCCCTTTCTTTTTGTTTTACAAAAGCGAATGGCCTGAAGGCCTGCCAATTCCCGGGATAGTTGGCGGCAGAAATATTGATTGTGCTGCAAACCCAGAATTGTGTGGCCACAAGTCCTGGTTTTGCGAGCCAAAAACTCTGGCGCAGCTTGACAACTTGTTGTTGGGGGTTTCCGGAGTTCCACCAACAAAAAACAGGATAAAACTAGTAAGGCTTGAGCCAGTCTCAATCGGCGACGCAACCAGCTTTACTGCCAAAAGCTTTACTGCAGAGGCTTTCCTTAAAATGTGGTCAAGCACTTCAATCAGCCAGGTTGTATTTGCCCAATTAGGTTGCTGCGAAGCCGGAACAGCAAATTGCCCGGCAGAAACCAGCAACCAAAAAACCTGATTGTTCCCAAAATTAGTCAGTTTGCCTAAACGCATTTCCTTCCTGCATCACAATCCAATTGTTGTTGTTTGCTTCAATAGTCTAGTGTGGCTTAAACGGGTTGTTTGAGTAATTGGTTGGTTGCTATGTTAGTTGTGCTTGGCGCGCGTTTTTTGGGTTAGTTTTTTAAAGGTTTATTAATATGTTATTAACAGGTTATGTGATTTTTATGAAGATGTTGTCTGTTGCTGTTGGTGAGTCTTGTGCCAGGGCTATTGATGAGCTTGTTGTTTCTTCCGGGCTTTATTCTTCAAGGAGCGAGTTTTTGAAGGATTCTATTAGGAAGAATCTTGCTTTGACTTTGCAGCTTAGCGAAGACCTGAAGAAGATTCATTCTGAATCTGAAGCGCTTTCTTTGAAGGCAAAGCAGAGGGGTTTTTCCGGAAAGAGTATTTCTTTGGCTGAAAGAAATGCTCTTGCCAAGGCTTTTGTTGAAGAAAAAGGGCTTTAGGTGAAGTCTGCTGGCTCCACGATTCGTATTTTGTTTTTTATTTTCTGAAAGTCTTTTGTGTTGAATGTTACGATGCAGTCGCACTTGTTTTTTATTGCAATTGCCGCGTGTAGTGCATCGGCAAAATGCATTCCTTCGCTTAAAAATTCTTTCAACGAGAGTTTTTCTTTTGTTTCAATTTTTTCTGTTTTGATGCCGATTCTTTCAAAATATTCCTGCACTTCCTGTTCGTTCAAATAACAGTGTTTTTCCACTTCTTTAAAGAACAAGCCAGACAATGCCAAAACCGCTCTTTGTTTCTTGGCTTTTTCAAGAAACAACTCGGCTTCAACAAACAAACCCCTAATGTGCCTGCCTATTTCCCTGTCTAAAAGAGAAATGAAAACATTCGAATCCAAATAAACCCGCAGCATATTCTTTCGATAACTTATGCGCCAGCAACATTTTATAAAACTGGTTTCAACAAAAGAACAAAAATAAGGCGCAAAAATCCAGTCAGTTTGCCTTGCTGTTTTTCCTTCTTGCGTAACAATCCAAGAGTTTCCGTCGTTTGTTGTTATTTTCCAGCATGGTTTGAACGGGCTTTGAGAGTATGCTCCTGGTTGCCATTCCAGTGTTGCTTCGTTTGGTTTTTTTGTTGAATAACAAGCAGCGCTTTCTTTTATGTATTTTGTTGAGCACTGGATAAAGCATTTTGCTTTTTCCCTATTGTTCAGGGAATAACAGTTTTTCAAGCAAGAGTTCCTGTTTTTTGCAGCGTTGTTTTTTTTTCAGAAGGCGCTGTAGAAATAATTTGTGGGTAAAGAAAAAGCGCTTGCCGCAAAATGAAAAAAAATAAGGAACTAAAATTTTGATTCTTCGGAATTAGGATAACAATGCCCTGTGAAAGCGGGTAATTTGGCATGTTCCTGTTTTTTATTTCTGTGATTTTACTTCTTTGTTGCATTTTGGGCAAACATATTTTGTTATGCCTGCTTCTGTCTTTGCGGCTTTTGCGCAGTGGGTGCAGAATGCTGTTCCGCATTCCGGGCAAAAAACAAGCTCGTTTGTTTTTGCCTTGCAGTTGGGGCAACTGTTTTTTTCTGTTTCAAACTCTTTTGATATTGAATCTATTCCTTCATCAAGCCCTTCGAGCTTCAATTCGTCTTCTGATTCAGAAGCAATATCTTCGAGCTTTATCTCTTTTTCTTCTTCGCCAAAAAGATCCTTTACATCCAGTTTTTCCAGGTCAAGCCCTTTCAATTGGCTTTCAATTGTTTCAGTTTTTTGTACTGGTTGTTTTTCAAAAGGGTTTTCCACTGCCTGCTTTTT
>CAYOAS010000058.1:0-7929 GCA_964402015.1 uncultured archaeon
ATTCACTTTCATCTCCTGCTTGAAAGCAGGAGCGTTCAGCGCCATGGTTCTTCAGTAAAAACACCCAACCACCATAAATTTAAATAAACCAACGTATTTATGTTTATTAAATAATATGTTGTCGGGGGTGTTCTTTTTGGTTAGCATTACGCTTTCTGTTCCTGAAGATTTGAAAAAGAAGATGGAAAGGCATGACGAAATGAACTGGTCTGGCTTTGTAAGAAAGTGCATTGTTGAAAAAGCGCAGGAATTGGAAAGCCATGAGAAATGGTTTCGGGAAGAAAAAGAAATCAGTGATTGGGCAGTGAAACTGCAGAAAATGGCGAGAAACGGAAGGTTTGAAGAACTGAAAAAGAAAGGGCTGGTTTGATGCGGCTTGTTGTTGACACCAACATCCTGTTCAGCTTTTTCTGGAAGGGTTCTTTCCTGGCAAAAATAATGGTTTTGCAGGAACTTGAATTGTTCTCGCCGGAGTATGCGCTTGAAGAAATAAAAAAATATGAAAAAGAAATCAGGATAAAAACAGGATTAAGCCAGGACGAATTCAATAAAAAAAGAGCGGAATTGCCAGTATTTATAGCGTTTATCCCATTAAAAGAATACCACGAATTCTTGAAAAAGCTAAAAGAAATACCGGATAAAAATGACGTGGATTTTCTGGCTCTTGCATTAAAGCTCAAATGCCCTTTATGGTCAAATGATATCGCACTGAAAAAACAGGGCCAAATCAAAACAGTAACAACAAAAGAACTATTGAAAGAGCTTTAAGAAAAAGAATAAAAAAACGTGGTTTTTTTGGAAGATGAATCAAATTTGGTCAGGTTTTTTGGCGGAAGCCCGTTCATCAGGATTCTTGACCGCTGATAGACAATATTGGCGAGGACTATTCAAAAAAGGAAATCCAAAAACTGGCTGGCATCAGCAAAGCATCTTTTTTCAAGCACTGGGCAAAACTCGAAGAATTGTCGCTGGTAAAAGTCACTAGAAACTTTGGAAAGATAAAACTTTATACGCTAAACAGGGAAAACCATTTGGCAAAAGACATGCTGAAATTTGAAACGAGAATGATTGAAGAAACCAGCCCGAAAGAACAGCTTGCAATAGCCAGATGAAAAAAAAACTTATTTCTTGCCTTTGCAAAAGCGCTTGTTAAATCTGTTTGGAATGAAAAAATAGGCATATGCAAAGCCGATTATTGCGCCGAAGGCGTGCGCTGCGTTTGCAACGCTCGTGCCTGAAGCAACAAGCTCTTTCACGTGCAATGAATCAAGGAATTGCTTTAAATCGCTTTCTTTCTGCGCCAATTGCTGTACTACCATTGTTTCGCCGCTTTTTACTGCCGCAATCTTTTTTTCCCCGGTTTCAATTATCTCGCTTTCGATTCCTTTTTTGTATTGCCCAAGAACAATCATGCCAACAGGCTTTGCCATCAAAATAATCATTGCCACAAGAATTATTGATGCAATGAGAGTTTTTTTTGGCTGCAGCAAAAAGCTCGCGCCAAGCAAGCCGCTGGAAACAGCGCTAGCGCCAAAAATAGAATATTGCGGGTTAATTATGGAAAAAAGAATTGCCGGCAATGCAGCGGAAATAATGAACAACACAACAGTGTGCTTGAAACCGATTTTTTTTTCAATCAGAACGCCAAAAACAAGTATTGCTGAAACATTTGCAATCAAATGCACAAAACTGTTGTGCACGAAAACATAGGGAAAAATGTTCCAGAATTGCGAAAGGCTGAAAGAAAAACCGTCAATAACATTCAGCCCAAGAAAAAAAGGATTGTCTGAAAGAAGAAAAAAAACAATAATTATTGCGAGGCAAAGAGCGAGCGTTGCTTTAACTTCAAACAAAGCAATTATTGGATTTTTTTGCGGCAGTTTGTTTTTTTTTTGTTTTCAGTTTTTTTTGCATTTGCCCACCATTAATCGAATTCACAAAGCGCGCGTTGCCCATGGGCGTCAATCTCGCGCGCTGGAATTTTCAGCTTGCGCTGTATTGCGTGCGCTAATTCCTTTGCAAAACCGTGCGCTGTCAAAACCAGTTTTGGCTTTGACTCTTTAACATACTGCAACAATTGTGCAAAATCAGCATGGTCGCTTAATGGAAAAACCTTGTCAAAATGCGAGCGGTATTGCCAGCCTGTTGCCATGGCGCTGGCAAGCTTTTTTTTCAAAGAAAACTCCAGCGCCTGCAATACATGCCCGTTAAGCAGCGAAGGAGGCATAATGAGAATATTCGTTTCCTTCAAATTTTGGCCCAATTGCAAATATTCCCCGAGTTTTACTCCGTTCTGTTCATAAACCTGGTTGTTTTTGAAAATGCTCTCGTGCACAACTGGCACTTCATTGCAGTAAGCGTTGCAGAATGCAGTCAGCTCTTGCGCTTTTCCAAGCGCATAACCAGCAAGCACAACAAATTTTTTTTGTGCAATGCTTTGCTTTACCCACTGCGCCATTTCATTGTAGGTTTTCTCGCGCTCTGGAAAAGAATATTGTGGCTGGCCAAAAGTGCTTTCTATCACCAAAACATCGCTCTTCAATATTTCTGCAGGCTTTGTCACAAGAGATTCCTGCAGTTTGAAATCAGAAGTGAAAACAATCCTCTTGTCGTTGTTTACCAGAACCTGTGAAGAGCCCAAAACGTGCCCGGAATTGTGCACTGAAATTTCCAGGCCGTCAAAAGAAAACTGTTTTCCAAACATTAAGGGAATAACTTTTGAAATTTTGTGGAAACGCGTTTCAACCAATTGCTTTGTTGCCTCAGACATCAAATAAGCGCTTTGCTTCAAAGAAACATGGTCTGCGTGCGCGTGCGTTACCAGCGCAGTGCGCTCGGCACAACTGCCATTCATTGGGTCAATGACAAGCTGCTTGCTCGAATCCAGAAAATAGCCTTTTTCCTCGAAAATTCTCATGCAAAAAAAGAAGTGCAAGGTTGAATTAAACCTTGTGCTGAAAACAGCAAACCAGGGAAGGATTTTAAATATGTAAAACGCTAAGAGTATGCATGGCTGATTTGGTTTACTTGAATGATGAAGCGCTGCAGAAAGTAATGGAACTGAGCGAGCTTTTGTCGCACAAAGCCTGGAGCGAGCATTCGCGCGAAGGCATTGTTGTTGCGCTGGAACAAAGCGTTGAAAAACTGTCAGAACTGAAAGCTGTTCTGGAAAAAATCGAGAAAGAGCTTGGCGCAGAGGCAGAGCCAAAAATCAGGCAGCATATTTCTGAAATGGAAAAAGAAATAGTTTTTTTGAACCGCAACCTTGAATTTGAGAAAAAAAAGAAGCCAATTGCAGAAGACTTGCTGCAGCCGCAGAAATACAACGAACAATATTCAGCGATTGAACAAAGGATTCTCTCAACATTGCTGAAAACAAGGTATTTGGTTGAAAGAACGCAATTGCAAGCGCGCAAGCAAACAATTACGCCAATCAAGGAAAAAAGCACTGCAAAAAACCTTTTGGATTTGCTGAAAGCAAAAGAAAGCGAAATAGAATCAATGAAGGAAAAATACAGCGAGGCACGCAAGCACGCGCTAACCGGAATGGCAGAATTAGAGGATTCTGCAACAATTGAAAACGAAATGAACGCGCTCGCTAGAAAACTGGAAGTGCAGCAGAGCGATTTGGAAAAAGCATATTTTGAAAGCCAAAAAGGACTCGGGGCAATGCAAAACTCCAACCTAATGCTCAGGAAAGAGGTAATGAAACTGCAACAGGTTTTCACAAACTACATGGCAAAAAACTTTGAACTAATTACTTTGCTCAAGAAAGAGCGCGATTACGCAAAAAAAATTGTTTTGGACATAGAACACGAAACAATGCAATTGCGCAGCGCTTACAGCAAAGAGCTTTTTTCAATGCAGGAAGCAAAAGTTTCAGCAAAGCGGGAGGCAGAAGAAAAATTTTTGAACCGCATCAGAAAGATTGAAAAAGACAATTCGCAAAAACAACAGTTGACAGGGCAACTGCAAGGCATGCTGCAGGACAGGGAAAAAAAATTGTCAGAACTCGAAGAAAAAAACCAAAAATTGCGCTTATTGCTGAAAGCAAAGGAAAAACACGATGCAGTGAAAAAAGCATTCAAGCAAAGGACACGGCACAAAGGATAAAAGCAAGAATATTAATATAGGGGTTTTTATCTTTTCTTAACCAAGCAACAATGAAAAAAAAAGGTTTTTTGATGGTTGGAGAACAGGACGACAGGTTTTCACAGTACAACAGCCCGAGAATGGGCGGCGAAGAAATAGTTTTCGAACAACCGGGGCCAATGGACAAAATAAACGAATTCACCCCAGTGATAAAGCAGAACGCGAAAAAGATAATCATTGCAATAGTCACAGCCATAGTGCTGTATCTGGTTCTTGATTTTTTTGTTTTAAGCAACAAAACATTCGCTGTCAATATTACTGACACCGAAGAAACAGCAATTCCAATAAACACATTCAATATCTACGGCGGTGACAATCCAAACCCTGTCTTTTCAGGAAAAAACCAGGCAGACTATTCTGTTTCAATGAAACCCGGCTCTTACAAATTTGAGGCAAAAGCAACTGACTACAAAACATTCAACAAAACCCTCGACGCAACAGCTGACAAACCGGCAATTCCAATAAAACTTGAAAAAAACACGAACTTGGAAATAAACTCTCTTGATTTTCCGGCAGAATTGTATGCGAGGCAGGAAACAGAAGCAACTATTTCAATAACAAACAACGGCGACAAAACAGCCGAAAATGTGCAACTGGTTTTTGAAGGAGATTTGAAAACTTTTGGAAAAAGCATTTTTTCCGAACCGGAAACAATAACAATCGCTTCAAACCAGACTGTTACTGCAACAATCAAAATCAGCGTGCCAACAAGCATAACAATCAAGGACAAAAAACTCGGCGACAAAAAGAGCGCAACAGTGCGCATAAAGTATTTGAACGAAAAAAACGAACAGGCTTTCTCGCTTTATCCCGCGCCGGAATTTGAAATTACGCCAAAAAGCATTAGCGCAACAATAATAGCTGACGGAGAAAACAAATTTGTCAAGGACATTACAATAAAAAACAAAAACAGTTTTCCAGTAAAAAACATTGCCTTTGCAATCGATGCCGAAGAATCAATAAAAAACTGGTTCAGCTTCCAGCCCGAAGCAACAATTGAATCGCTTGACGTGAAAGGAACAACGCAAAGCGCGCGAACAATAAAACTCTGGGCAAATGTTCCAATCGGCACGGAATCAGAGAACATTTCTCCAAACATTACAATTACAGCGGCTGGAACAACATTGCCGCCAATAACAATGGTAATTGCAGTGAAACCAGTAAAGCTCGATTTCATTGCAACAGCTTCTAGGGAAACAGTAAACATTCCAAAAGAAGGCACTGCATACAAAGAACTAATCGGCGAAACAATAAGGCTGCAAAACAAGGGAATTGTTGGCATCCAGAATGTTGATTTGACAACAGATGTTGCTTGCAGAGACAGCTGGATAACCTTCCCACAGGGCTCGCACATGGATACAATTAAAAAAGCCACAACAGAAGAAATCGCAATGCGCATTACAGCGCCAGCAACAGCAGAACCAAACAAATCAATAACCTGCCAAATAACAGTACTGTATGAAAACCCGCTAGACCCAACAGAAAGAAAACAACAAGTCGTCAGCATCTTCCTGGTGCCACAAGACTGAACAACCAAATCTTTGTTTTTCAATAAGTTTATTTTTTTGTTCCAGAAATCATTACCTTGAATGGTTTATCTTTTGTTTTTTCAAGCATTTTTTTTTGAACAAGATTTACTATTTTGTTGCGTATTAGAGTTTCTGGAAACCTCATTTTTGCTTTTATTTCCGCAACGCTCACTGGCTTTCTTGCAAGAAAAAGAATACTTTTTTCAAGGCAAAGATTAAGAAGTTCTGCTTTTTTCCCAAACTTTATTTTTTCTTTTTCTTCCAGCACTTCAATCGTGTCAAGAACATCAATGCAAAAAAGCGTTCCACTGGTTTCGTGCTGCTTGCCCAGTTCACGAATAAAATATTCCCAGTTTGGTTTCTGTTGCCTGATTATTGTTGCAATATCTTCCAAGTCTTCATCCCTTTCAGTAATAGCTTTAAATAGAATTATGTCCTCTGGCCTCAGGAATTTTACTGAAAGTTTGCCATACGCGCGTTCGAGCGAGCGGTCAACCATGCTGTCACTTAGCTTTAAGGCATTGCACACTATTCTCGTGAAAATATCCACTCTTGGTTTTCCCTCGCGCACGAGTATTGCATTGGGATTCATTTTTTTATAAGCAGTTTCTATATTTGCAAGCGGCTTGAAACCAAGTTTTTTGAGCACTGCATTGAGAGCATCAAAATCTTTTTCATTCCTAACTATGAGGTCAATGTCTTTTGTTGATTGTTTTATTCCTTGCAACGCCAAATTGCACCCTCCAATCAAGAAAACCTCAAGCGGTTTTTCTGCAACAGTTCCAATTTCAGAAAGAAGCGCTTCAAGGTCCTTCGCCGAAAACTTTTGTTTTACACTGTTCTTTACTCCATAAATTTCTGTTATTGCCAAAAACTCGCTCCATGGCAAAAACCTGTCGCTTTCCTTCACAGTTCGCCTGTCCAAATATGCTACACAATCGAAAAAAAGCATCAATACCTTAAATTCCAAGGATAACTCAACAATTTTCCTGAAATCCAGTTTATCATCGTTCTTTTCATAAAACACCAAACAAATCGCGAGGTCTTTTTTTGTTTCAGTTGCAACAAGCGCGTGAACAAAAATCTCTTCAATAGACAGCTCATGCGCTGGCTCTATATAAAAATCGTTTATGAGCGCATATTCTACGCCGTGCTCTGCAAAGCGAGAGAATGCAGAAAGCGCACCAACAGCATTGGCACCAAGCAGCACTTTTTTTAGCCTTGATTTGTTGGAAAAAAGCACAGTAGCATACGGTTCGATGTTCTCAAGCTCTGAAACTTTTTTCATCTCTGCAACAAGTTCTTTCACATTTTCATTCAAGAAAATCAGTCCCGCTGATTCAAAAATTGCCCCTGTTTCCATAAGGTTCTTTAGGAGCCTTGCAACCTGCACTTCAGAAAGCCCTGTGCTAGCGGAAAGCCCATTAATGCTTTTTGGTTCAAAAAGAGCCAAAATAACAGCTTCCCTGCTATCCAACAATATTTTTTCCAAGGCAAACTTGGAAGAAATAGCCAACAATTGCTGTGTTGCAGGATTCCTGGCAAGCATTATCAGCCGCCCATTCCTTTCTAAAAACCGCCTGCGTTCAAGCTCTTTAACTGCCCTTGAAACACTTGACGCACCAGCAGTTATTTTTTCGGCAATCCTGCTAACAGTAAAACTCTGTCCCAGTGCCAATAGCTTCAAAACCTTCAAACAAACCAAATTCATAATTATCATTTAAAGCAAAAAGTATATAAATAATTGCTCCAAATGATTAAAAAAATGCTTTTTGGCAAACCCCAAGTCGTCAGCATCTTCCTGGTGCCACAAGATTAACACGACCGCAATTGCTAAGAAAACCTTTCCGTCACTTTTTCAACAAAAAGCACTAACACTGCCGAGATTATTCCGGCGATTATTGCTTTGTTAAAATCTTTGTCCATATATTCAACTGGAATAAAAAAAGAAAAAAATACGAGTATCAAAACAGCACCGACTATTATTACGATAGGTCCAACTATTGAGTTTAATAAAACACCTTTAAAATCAGTAGTTTCGCAAGTGGTTATGGTTTGAGGTTGTTTTTTTGGGTTTTTTTGTTGTTGATTGTAAGCTGTTTCTTTTGTTTGGGGCAAAATTTTGTTGATGCGCTGGTTGTTTTTTTTTGTTTTGTTATGGGTTTGGCGTGCTGATAACTAGGTGAGCAGGGTTGTGAGTGGTTTGGTATGTGTTCATGTCACGCCATCGGGCAAAATGTTTGGTTTG
>CAYOAS010000059.1:0-7828 GCA_964402015.1 uncultured archaeon
AAAGATTTCATTTTTGCAATTCATTATTTAAGCTGATGAATATTTCTTGCCAAAACAATTACTTGTGTAACAAAAAGAATTTTTGTTCAGCTTGTTTTGGGTTTAATGGTGGAATTGGTTGGAGATTGTGCGATGCGTGATTGGTTTTTAGAATAAGTTTTTATGCTATTGCTTTTGCTTTGAGTGTTTCAAAGCTAATTTTTTCAAGCGATTCTTTTGGAAGGTTTTCTGAAACGTCAAGTATTTCCAGCCCGACTACTTTTCCTTTCTTGTCGTAATCAATTATGAATCCTTCTTTTATTTCGTCGCTTTCAAAACAAGGTTCTTCGCTGAAGCGAATGTAAACAGCGTCATTTTTTTCGTCGTATTTTACTCTCATTTTTTCACCAAGTATTTTTCAATTCTTGTTGTCCTGTAAGCGCTTATTACCACAAAGTCACTGTTTTCTATTACGTATATTATTCTCAGCAAAAATTTAAACCTGCCGATTTTGAACTGCTTTTGCGCGATTTTCCTGTTTTTCTTTGCATCCAACAATTGGTCTGGGTTAAGTAGCGTTTCTTCGATTTGCCTTTTATCCAGCAGCCTTTCCTTGATTTGGTTTTCTGCATGGGTTTCAAACTTAATTCGCAATCAAACCAGCCCCATAATGAATTGCAATGAAGTGGGCTAATTAGTATTTATTAATGATTGCCGGCCGCATTTCCTCTGCGAATCACATAACTATAGCAAGCGACATTAATTTTTGAACAAATATTGTCGCTTGATAGAAATAGCAAATGACCAAATTATGTCAAAATATTTTTGTCATTTGCTATATTTCATTTTTGAATTGAAATAAATATTTCTTGCCAAAATTCTTCCTTCAATTCACAAAAAAGAATTTTTGTTTGGTTGATTGTTCTATTGCAAGAACATTTTGTTCTCCTATTAAAACGAATAGTTTTTAAGCCGATTATTCTCCTAACCAATGCAACAAGCCCAATTTATCTTTTGGCTGCGGCACCAGGCTTTAGAATCTCACAGAATTCCAAGCCTTTTTTTATTGTTTCATATGCGTGCCAAATAATGCAGGCAGTACAGAAGGGGGCATAATCTTTGCATTTTTTACCAAAATTTTTCTCAATGGTTTTCTTTAATTCATTAATGTTGGTTTGCATTTTTTTGCCCCCCTTGCTTTGTGTATTTTTTATTCAAGAACAAATAATCTTCTTCTAGTGCATTTGTGTAAGCTAAGTATTGGCATCCTTTTTCCAAGCAAACGTATTGTTGAGTACTTGGGCAATAGTTTGGTTTCTTCGGAATTTTGTATTTTGGGTCGTAATGCGGGTTTGGGCATTTTTTTGTTTTGAATTTTTTGGTACAATGCAATTCGTACCAATGCTTGTCTTTTTTGTCGCTCCATTCCCTTGCACAATAAGCTTCAAGAATTATGTGCGTCCATGCCCCCATTATGCTTCCCCCTGCATTTTGTGGCAAAAAAGAACTTCTGTTCTTAACCACCAATTACTTTTGCTTTGCTATTGATTCAACTTCTTGTTTTAGATCTTCAATTGAGTATTGCGATTTGTAGCCTTGGCAAACCAGGTATTGTTCCATTTCCCAGAGCGTTAGGCTGCTTTTTTGTGCTGCATTGCTTAATGTTATTTTTCCTTCTTTGTATTCCTCTGCCGCTTTTCTTTTGACGTGGTTTTTGTAGCCTTCTTCGAGCAGTATTCGCATTGCTGTAGAACGGTCGATGCGTTCTTCTTTACTGAGTGATTCTATTTGGTTAAGCAGTTCCTTGTTCACCCTAATTCCAATTGCTTGTGCGCTTCTCATTCTTTCACCTCTTCATTTATTTTGTCTAAAATATGGTTGCTGAACCAACCAATTTTCCTAAGTGTTTGGATTGCCCGCAAGGCCTTTGCAGAATCTATGAATTTTTTATTATAAAGCGCCAGCAAGATGGCTGGCGTTCCGATTAGGTTTATTTCCAAAGCATCTTTTTTTGACCGCACGTTATCGTCATCGGAAGCCAAAAGATTGGCTTTTTCCTGCCAGTACAATGCAACCGCCTCTGCTTCGCCGCCGAAAATATTGAACTCGTTCGCTTTTCTGGTAAGTTCTCCTTTTTTAACCCCAATTACTGTGATTTTGTCATTTATGTTTTTTTCAATCAAGAATGCATCTGCAAATCCTTTTTCTTTTCCTGCTTTTACTGTTTCTTCAAAGACCTTTTGTGGAATAATCACTTTTCCAAAAAAATCACAGGATTTCTCCAGCAGTGACATTTTCGAAAGGTGAATCAAAACCATTGAATCCTTGACTATCAAAACCATATGTCATACATTGTGCACAATGTAATATAAATGTTTTGCCGTTGGGCTACAAAAACGGAAATTTCATTTTTGAATTGAAATGAATTCTTCTTGCCAGAATTCTTCTTGTCATAATTTCAAAGTGGATTTATTCAATGTAGCTTGGTTTGAATTTTCCGATTTTTTCGCGGAATTCGTCGTATGCTTCTTCTGTTTCTTTTGTGATTGAAGGCAAGGCTTTTTGTAGCGCTGCATCCAAATGTTTTTTTTCAACAATTTTTGCCTTCATGTTGCTCTGGCTCAATGCAATCAAAGCCGCTTCGCGGATCAATCCTTCAATATCAGCACCGCTGAAACCGTCTGTTTTTTTTGCAAGCTCTTCAAGCGAAATGTCTTTTGCAAGCGGAACCTTTTTCACATGCACCTTGAAAATTGCCAAGCGAGCTTTTTCATCCGGAGCATTAATCTTTATTAGTTTGTCAATTCTTCCTGGGCGCAGCAAGCCTGGGTCAATCAAATCTGGCCTGTTTGTCGCTGCAATAAAAACAACGTCCTTCAATGCCTCAATGCCGTCAAGTTCTGTAAGCAGCTGGTTCACCATTCTGTCGCCAACTCCAGAATCCATTGCCGAACCGCGGTGCGATGCAATGCTGTCAATCTCGTCAAAAAAAACAATTACTGGCGAAACCTGCCTTGCTTTCTTGAAAATTTTGCGGATTCCCCGCTCGCTGTTGTGCGCGAACAATCCTCCAAAGCCAGCGACAAAATTCTGGCATGGTTCGACAGAAATGTCAAAAACAAATCCGTTATAAGGAATCTCTTTGATTTTTTTGACTGTATCCCAAAAAATGTCTGCTTCAACAATCTTCCAAAGGTCGGGATATTTTTGTTTTTGCAAATCAACCATGCAAAGGACTTGTTTTAGTTTTCCTTTTCCGACTGTCTGATTTTGTGGATAGCTTACAAAAGCTTCCGTAAGCAAGGATTCAATTTTTTGGTTTACGGGAATTACGTTGCTTCTTGTCCAGCTGACTTTGTTAATGTATTCTTGAATCATTAAGTTTCTTTTTTTGTCAATGAATCCTGCCGGGGCAAAGCGCTTAAAGTTTTCAGCACCAAACAACTGTATCCTGTGGCTTATTGAACCAGTCCACTCTTTTTTTTGCGCGTAATTTGCAACAATGCCGAGTTTTAATAACAGATAAAGCAAATCGTTTGCCAGTTGTTCGCTGACTGTCGTTGCTTCAATCATGCAACTATGCCCGTTATCCCTGATTGTTCCGTCGCCGCTGAAATAACCTCGCAGAAAAGCAAAAACCAAGTTATTCGGTGCAACGAGCAGATTGTTTGGAATTTTTTTGTTGAAAGAACCTGTTTCCAATCCGAGTTCGCCAAACACTGAAGTGAGTGTTGTTGAATTTATTACTATTCCCCTGCCTTCAAAAACAGAATAATTTAAACAAAGCCTGCCAAGAATTCCTTTGGTTTCTCGCATTATTTCTTCGTCCAGAACTGAAATGCGCGGCACTCCGTTGTTGATGTCGCCTTCCGCAACCCACAAGCCAATCAGTTCAAACAAATCCTCTGACAAGGGCAATAATGCTAGCAAGGAATTTCTGGCGCCTTTCCTGAAAATTTTTGCATTATCCAAAACTGCTTTCTCTTTTGCGGTTTCCAATAACAGGGAAAAGTTTTTCAGGTTCAATGACAATTCTTTTTGTACAATGTCATACAAATATTTTTTTTTCAAACCCGTTAATTCGTTTGCTTTCTTGTAACCAATTTTTTTAATTAATTCTTTTGTTTGCTTTGACGAAATAAAAAAATCATTCCTTAACGCAAACAATTCAAGCAAATTCAAGTGTTTTTCCCCAAAAGAAACATTCGGGATTTTTGCGGGGATTGCAACAACGCTTTTTCCCTCAACCAACTGGGAAGGAACAACTGGCTCAATTTCGTTTTCCACAAGCGAAAACAACGAATGCTTGTCGGTTACGCGGATTTTTCTTCCGGTTTTTGTTGTTATTTCCAGCATTTTTCCATTCAAAGGATGCTTAATGAAATCACTAATTCTGGAGAAAAATATTTTTCCGTCATTGTCAAAAGTAACCACCTGCAAATTTTGCTTTTGCTCAACAATTTTACCGATTTTTTCCCTGAAAATCTTTTTTCCGTCAAAAACCAGCAATTCTTCGTCAAACGGAAGGCTTTCTCCAACCCACATTGAAATTAGTTCCGGCCCCTTCACGGAAATAAAATTTGCCTCGCTTTCAGTTGCAACTGCTTTTGCCAAAAGCGTTTTTCCGCAGCCAGGCGGACCGTAAAGCAATATTCCGCGCGGCGGCCTTATTCCAAGATTCCTGAAAGAATCAGGATATTTCAACGGCCATTCGACTGCTTGTTTCAATTCCTGTTTTGCGCTTTCAAGAGCGCCAATATCAACCCATTTCACGTTTGGCACTTCAATTGTTACCTCGCGCAAAGCGCTCGGCTGAACATCTTTCAATGCGTCATCAAAATCGTTCTTGTTAACCTCTAAATCCTCGAGCACTTCCGGCGGAATTGTTTCTTCTTCCAAATTTATTTTTGGCAAATACCTGCGCAATGCTTTCATTGCTGCTTCCTTTGCAAGCGCCGCAATATCTGCCCCGACAAAACCGTGGGATATTCCAGCATAATAATCCAAATCAACATCTTTTGCCAAAGGCATTCCGCGGGAATGAATCTGCAAAACTTCTTTTCTTCCATTCTTGTCTGGAACAGGAAATTCAATTTCGCGGTCAAAACGCCCTGGCCTGCGCAATGCTTCGTCAATCGAATTAACGCGGTTCGTCGCGGCAATAACAATCGTGTTGCCGCGCGCTTCCATTCCATCCATTGAAGCAAGCAATTGCGCAACAACCCTGCGCTCAACTTCTCCAATTACTTCATCGCGCTTTGGAGCAATAGCGTCAATTTCGTCAAAAAAAATAATGCTTGGCGCATTCTCTTCCGCTTCCTTAAAAACCTGGCGGATTCTTTCTTCTGCTTCCCCAACAAATTTTGAATTGTGCAATACCAACAAGCTGTGCCCTGCCAAAAAATTGTTGAATGGTTCAACAGTAAAATCAAACAATTCCTTTTCTCCTTCGCTTTCAATCAAAGTAATCCTTGACCATGAAAGGTCTGCTTTTGCCAGGCAGTCAAGCAACACAGGCTTTCCGAACAATTCGTTTATTTCTTCAAGTTTTCTGTGCGTCAAGGGATCACGACCGGAAATATATCGTTCGGTGGGGGCTTCAGGAAGTGTTTTTCCATAAACAAGCTTTTTTTCGTTTTTGATTTTCTTCAGCAAAGGGCTTATGTCTGGAAAGCACAAATCGTTTCCTTTCTTAACGCGCTTTTCATACCATTTGCTTATTCTTTCAAATTTTGCCGCGCTGGAAACAATTTGTTCTGCAAACAATTCCCTTGAACGGTTTCCCTGCAACACAAGCGCGTTCATCAAGCAGTAATGAGTTTTCCATGGCGCCAGGCGGCAAACCCAGCCAAGCTTTTTGCTTAGCACGGACAGGTCTGCCAAAATCTTTTTTCCTTTTGCATAAAAACGTATTGTAGGATAATCTCCAATGCCTTTTCCGACTGTTCCGTCTCCTTCCCAAAAGCCCTGTAAAAAGCGCGCTGCCTGTTCTTTTGAAATCTTAAAATACCATTCGGGCAAAGAATAATCGCCTTTTTTTCCAACAGGAAAACCCAATACTTTTTCCAAAAACAATCGCGCTGTTGTTGAATAACAAATTGCTTTTGTTTTCTTTTTGACTGCGGGAATCCCGAAAACTTTTTCGCACAATTCGCTGAATTCCTGCAGCAAAACAGCATCGTAATTTGTGAAAACCACTCCGTCTTTTGAAAGATAGCCCTCGGAATACATTAGCCCAAGCAAATGCATTAATTCCTCTGAAGGCTGCAAAGGAATCTTTACAAAAACGCGGTTTTTTGGATTATTGCGCGAATCCGGCAACTGAATCAAATCACGGGCAAGAACAGCTTCGGAAAACTTTTTTGTCCCGCTTTTGGTGTTAACCTGCAAGTCTGCTTTGCACAATTTGAAAACATCAAGGCTTTCAGGCGTTGATTCTGGCAACAACCTTGCGGCAGCAACCAAATCACCCTGTTTCAGTTCTCCGGCTGTTTTCCAGGCAATGTTACCGAAAGCGTCAAGAACCGCAAAAGGCTGGTTCGAAGAAACAACAATTTCTTCTCCAAGGTTTGTGTTTACCCTGATTGTTTTGGCCTTCAACTTGGTTATGTGAGTAATTTCTCCTTTTTCAATTTTCAAGTCCTTGTTTACGCCAAAAACTTTTATGGGTTTTTGCAATTCAACAATCTTTAACGCACCGTCATTAATCAAATTTCCGTTTTTTGTGCCCTCTTCAAACAATTCCACTGCAATTTTCTCTCCAGCAGGATTGGTTAAAATACGAGTTTCACCGCCAACACACATTAACGCCGGCGCAGCAACAGAAATAAAATGCGCGTTTGTTTCATTCGCAACTGCTTTTGCCAACAAGGTTTTTCCACAGCCTGGCGGACCGTGCAATAAAACGCCTTTTGGTGGCTGAATGCCCAAGCGCCGGAACAATTCGGGATGCCGCATTGGCAATTCAATCATTTCCCGCACTTTTTGCACCTGGTCTTCCAAACCGCCAATATCTTCATAGGCAACCTTTGGAACTCCTTCAAGAGCCTCTTTTACAGGCTGTTCTTTCAAAACAAACTGCGTGGAATCATTCACCTTTATAATTCCATGCGGGTTTGTTTCAACAACAGTATAAACAAAACCAGAACCAAAAACACTAATCCAGACATTGTCGCCGCGCGTCAACGGCCTGCCAATAAAATTCTTTTTCAGAATGCGGTCATAACCGCTTGCAATAATTCGAACTTCCTGCGTTGGCGCCAAAACAACCTTTTTTGCTTCCTTTGGGTCTGCCTTTCTCACAATAACCTTCTCGCCCAAACCAACACCAGCATTATGGCGGATTAAATTATCCATGCGAATTATCTGCTTTCCCTCGTCCTCCGCGCGCGCTGGCCAGATTACTGCAGCAGTCTTTTTAGTGCCCTCTATCTCCACAATGTCACCGCTCGTAACCTCCAAAGCAGTCTTTGTTTCCTGGTCCAAAGTAATTATATTCCTGCCAACATGGCTCGGGTCAGGGTCCAAAACCTTCAACGAAATATCCTTTCGCTTCTCTGTTACAGGCACAGTAATCAAAAAAAAATCCCTCAAAAAAATCTCTGCGGAAGTTATAAAAAAGCAATCTGTAGGCGCGCAAACTTCTTGCGACTTTTATTTTCTTGTTATTTCCAACACTAAATCAGTCCATTTCTGTGTTCTTTTATTGGCTACTATTTTTACAGGAATTTCCACGGCATTGACAGTTATTGCATGCATTTTAGATAATTCCTTTACAAGCTTTCTTCCTCCCTCCATTGTCAAGGTAAACAAGCTAGGGGCAGGCAATAAGCGAATATGGGTAAATAAA
>CAYOAS010000060.1:0-7766 GCA_964402015.1 uncultured archaeon
ACCATTTTACAAAAAAAACAGCATCAATCAGAAAACAATCCATTTTTCGACACTCTTCCATTTTTTGAAAAAAAAATTTGATTACTGGTTATCAAACACAGCAGTGTTTGCAGAATTCATCCAAACCAAGTAAAATAATATGTTTTCCCATTAAAAAAGTTAACGCTAAAACAAACCATTAAAACAATTTACGGACAACTTCCTTTATATGAGAAAAGAGGTAATGGACTGGCTGAATACTGCAGAAGACGACTTGCAGACAGCAAAAATATTGTTTGAGCAAAAAGTGTATTACGCAAGCGCTTTTTATTGCCAGCAGGCAGCAGAAAAAGCATTAAAAGCGGTTTATATCAACAGAATAAAAAAAGTGAATGTTTCGCACAACCTTATTTCAACCGCAATGGAATTAAAAGCACCGCAACAAATTCTTTCCGATTGCAAACGGCTAAACCCGCATTATATACAGTCGCGGTATCCTGATGCTGGAAATGCTGTTCCAAAAGAGGCGTATGAGGCAGAAACAGTTGAAGAGTTGCTAAAAAAGGCGGAAGAGGTTTTTGAATGGAGCGAAAAACAATCAAAATAGTTGCTGCTTTTGCAAAACGATTAAAAAAGGATTTTTTGGATGCAAAAATAATCCTATTCGGCTCTAGAGCAACGGGAGAACAATTGCTTGACAGCGATTATGATTTCATAATAATAAGCAAGAATTTTGAAGGAACTCCGTTCTATGAGCGCATGGAAAAAATATACGATTACTGGGAAGAAAAACAGGCAATAGAACCGTTATGCTATACCCCAAAAGAGGTTCTAAAAAAAAAGAAACTGATTGGAATCGTCCAGCAGGCAATGAAAAACTGCATAAAAATCGCGTAAAAAAAACCACCACCGAAATACCAATTCCTCTTTGAACATAAAACAATTGATTCCCCAATGGCTTTAATTAACATGAAATGAATAACATGTTAACTGCAATTAACATGAATAAAGGCTTTATTTGTTTCAATCAATAGGTTTCGACAAGCCATAAAAAAAAGCGCAACCTTTTTTTTTGAAATAATTAGAAAACAGGCAACAGAAACCCACCCGATAGTATTGCAAAAATGTTACAAAAACACTGCTTTTCGTTACATTAACGTAACGCTTTCAAATGGTTTGTTTTTTTTGCTTGCTGGTTTCTTCTGCAAGCAGCCGGTTATGTTTTGTGGCAAGTTCTGTTTTTTCAAACAAAAAGGTTTTTTTTAACCAAAATATTTAAATACCTTTTATGTAACGATAGTAATGTGGTGAATTACTTTGGTTACACGAAAAGTATTTTTTGGTCCTTTGGAATCTGAACTGTTGTTTTCTTTTGAAAAACAGGAAGTTAGTGTTTTTTCTTTCAATGAAGCAAAAAAAATTTTGAAACTTTCTAATGACTCTTTAAAGAATGTGCTGTACCGGCTTAAACGGAAAAAAAGGATAATTGAAATTAAAAAAGGAAAGTATCTTTTTGTTCCTGCAAAGGCTGGTTTGGATGGGCATTGGTCTGAATATATGTTTAGGGCATTGCCAAAAATAGTTAACAAAAATTATTATGTGGGTTTTTGGACTGCATTAAACTATTGGGGAATGACTGAACAACTGCCGATAATAACTTTTGTTGCAATTACTTCCAGAGCAAAGGATTTTGAGTTTTTGCACCAAAAAATAAAGCTTGTTTCAGTTTCAAAAAAAAAGTTTTTTGGATTTGTAAAACAAAAAATAAAGGAAACTGAATTCAATATTTCTAGCAGGGAAAAAACCATAATAGACTGCCTTGTTTTTCCCCAATATTGCGGGGGAATTGAAGAAACCGCAAAAGGATTATGGAATGCAAGAAAAGAAATTGACTGGAACTTATTGCTGGAATATGCAGAAAAAATCAGTGTCCTTGCTGTAAAAAGACGGTTGGGTTTTATTCTTGAAGAACTTAATATAAGGAAAGATATCCAAAAAAAGCTTTTACAAAAACAGTTTGCCGGCTTTGCATGGGCAGACGCTTCCGCTAACCAAAAAAAATTTCATTACAACAAAAAATGGGGTTTAAAAGTAAACATTGAAGAAAAAGAATTAACCCAATGGATGGAATCCTAATGAACGAAAACGAACTGAAACAAACCGCAGGAAAACAAAAAATACCACTCGGCACAATAGAAAAAGACTATGCCCTGACAATAATCCTTTCAAGGCTAGGAGAACAGGATTTTTCAAAAGAACTAGGGTTTAAAGGCGGAACAGCAATAAAAAAAGCATACTTTCCAGAAGCAAGATTCTCAGAAGACCTCGATTTTACCTGCATAAAAAAAAGCGCGCCAAAAAAACTGGAAGAATTTTTGAAAAAAGAAATATCAAACAAAAAAATCGAATGCATCCAATTCAAAGAAACAACAATGGCTAGTGAAAACAAAAACAGCAGCAAAATAAAACTTGGATACTTAGACATTGCCCAACACCCCCAAAGCATAAACTTTGACTTAAGCCAAAGAGAAAAAATACTCTTTCCATGCCAAGAAAAACAAATAACAAACCCATACGACCAACCAAAAACAAAAATTTTAACAATGAACCTGACAGAAATAATGGCAGAAAAAACAAGAGCACTAATAACCAGAAGCCAGCCAAGAGACCTGTACGATATCTGGTTCCTGTCAAAAAAAGGCACCAAAATAAATTATTCGCTAATAGAACAAAAACTCGTGTATTACAACGAAAAATTTTCTTTTGAAAAAATAGAACAAAAAATAAAAGAAATAGAACAAAAATGGACAAGAGACCTTGACAGGCTAATAAGACCAATACCAGAATACAAAAAAATTGCAGCAGAAACAATCAAAATCTTCTCAAAACAAAAACCCTAAAAAATTTTTTCGGATTCCAGATTTTCAGGCACCAGATTCCAGATTTTTTCTTTTCCCAATATTTTTTTTTGTTCGGCGTCAGATTATTCAGATTCAAGGCTTCACGCAGCAACGAAAGCCGACAGAGTAGTACGTAAACGTCGGGGCACGGCTCAAACCGACGCAGAACAACCCCGCAAAGCTTCCATCGTCCCAACCGCCGCCACGGAGGACGCCACGGCCAGTCTTCGTTGTTGAAGTATATACTCCGTCGTTTCCATACTGTAAACTTGGTGTTGGGTTTCCCCATAATTGTGGATTTTGACTGTTATTCGGATACTGCCAAGCATCGTTTGAAGAGGTTGTGTTTACATCTACTATGTCGCTTGTCCATTCCCAAACATTTCCAATCAAGTCAAACACTCCTTGGCTCGACTTGCAGTTTGACGGGCTTGTGCTATTGTTGCTGCCAGTATTGCAAGCTTCTCCGTCACTTGCTGAATGGTTTAGGCAATAAAGAATTGAATCAACAATGCAAGTGGTTTGTGTTAAAGCATTGCTTAAATTGCATGTTTGTCCATTCAGGTTTGCTGCTGCCATCCATTCCGCGCTATTGCACAATTTTTTTCCTGCTGCTGCACAGGCAATATTAGCATCATACAAGGAAATACTAACCCATGGTATTCTGTCTGGAGCGCTTGCGGGTATTGCTGAAGTGCCATAATTTGCACTGCAAGTTCCTGTCCAAGCACTGCTATTGGCGCAAAAGCTTGCGTCTGAATGCGATGCCTCGTATTGGTCAATGCAAAAACCGCCTAATTTGGCAATGAAAGCCATTCCACTAGGGCAAGTTACTTCAGAGAAGCTCCAGACGAACTTGTTCCAGTCAGCAACAGAAGTAGCATCAAAAATCTGGGAATTATAATCCCCGCTATTGTTTCCCAAATTCAGACCGACAAAACCATTGGAATCCAATGAATTATAATCAGTATTGGAATATGTTCCGGCGTCAAACTTTGCCTCGCCATTAACATCCTGAAAAGAATTTACATCAAAGTTTACATCACCACGCAAATTTACTGATGCAGATGTGACATTTGCATTTAACGGCAAAGAAACAAACGCGGTTTGTTGACCTGCACCAGAAAACTGAAAAACCTTGTTTGACTCTCCACCGGAAAAAGTCGTTAATACAACACCAACAACAAGCAAGCAGGAAAGCAATAGCATTACTGCTAACAAAAAAGTATTCTTCTTTCCAAAAAAATGCAACAATTGGTTTTGCTTTTCCATCAACTAACAATAACAACAAAAAGAGTATAAAAAACTTTCTTTCACAGGGCGCTATTGTGTTGTCTTGGAACATGTTTACTGTACAAAAAACCCGGTATGGCTGATTATTTTTCCCTGCCGCCTTGTGATAATAGCTTAAGGAACTGCATGGTTCCAATGTCATGCAAAACTCTGCCCATAACTTTTGCAGATTGGATTTCTTCTAGCAGAACTCAAACTGATTGGCTTTGCCTAAAAAGAAACAGTCATGTCTCTGGTTGATTGTGCGCTTAGATTGTTTCCACAATCAATTAATCGTTTGTTCTGTCAAGATTCAGACAATTATTTTTCGGGCAGTCAACTGTTTGCCAAGCGGGATAGTCTAGCAATGAATGGTATAAAAGTCTGTTATTGCGTCGTACGATATTTTTGAGCCACCGTTGCAATTCACCCTGGCTTCTTTTTCATAACCAAAAGCGTCAGTGTACAAGAAGATTACTGTTCCACCGCTACGACAATTGTTTTCTACAGCAATTCCACTAATGGACATGTTGCCACCAGAAATTACTTGGATTGGAAAAACAGACTGGCCATTCAAAGAAAAACCAGAAACCGCTCCAATGTCGCCCAAAAAAGAAACTCCGTTAACTTTGATTTTTCCACCAGAAGCATTCTGCAACAACAAGTTTTCAGCATTGCCAGACTTAAACAAAATCTGGCGATTGCTCGAAAGAGAATAATTCAAATTTGCTGAAGAAGGAGAAAAAACAAAAAACAAAACAGCAGCAACACTAACAATCAAAACCAGTGCCCAGCCGTAAGTCATCAAATACTCCAAACCAGCCTGTGCACGAGAAAAAGAAAACATATTATAGTATTTAAGTTGATTGTTTTTTAATACTTGTTTATTTACCAGCTGATTACTATGTCGCGGACAATGCTTTTGCCTTTGAAAAAAAGGATTGCGCCAGCGCCCAGGCAGAACCAGGAAACCAAATACAGAAAGAGCGCATTGACAAAGTTTCCCCCAATTTGTGTCAAAACTCCTTGGATAATGCTTGCCAAAAAAACAGTTACCAAAACAGCACCGATTGAAATATACAGATAAGCGCGGAATAAAACCTTGAAACCAACCTTGTCGAGTCCCATACAATCCAAAATAACCATTCAAGTATAAATAGGTCACGCTTTGCAAAGAAAAAAAACGGAAAGTTTGCTTCTTGTATGGAAAGATTTTTGAATAAAAAAATAATTTGCCACAAATTGTATTAGTGACTGGTACCCTGCAGTCTTTAAGCATTAAAAATAAATATTGAGCGAAGGAAAGCTTGTTTGCATGAAGGAAAAAGAACAGCAAATTGCTATTAACGCTTTCCTGAAGGAAACAGCGCCAAAAATAGACTGGGAAATAGAAAAATTGTTTCCGCGGATTATTGAAAAAAAATGGTTGGAAAACTCTTTGGGAAAGGCGTTGTTTGAGTATGATGCTGAAACAGCAACAAAAAGCATTGCAGAGCCAATATGGGATTTTTTAGACAGGGGTGGAAAAAGATGGAGGCCCGCATTAATGCTGTTGGCTTGTGAGGCAGTCGGCGGAAAAACTGAAAAAGTTTTTTCTTTTGTTTCAATGCCCGAATTAATCCATGAGGGGTGCGTTAGTGAAGACACGATTATTTGGATGGCTGATGGAACGCCAAAAAAAATCATTGATGCAAAAGAAGGCGAACTTGTCCTGTCTGTTGACAAAGATTTTAGGCTAACTGAAAGAAAAATAGAGAGACTTCATGACAACGGGGAAAAAGAAACCGTGAAAATCAGGACAACACATCGCAGCATAGATGTTACTGAACAGCACCCTTTTTTGGTTGTTTCAAAAAAACAGCCATTGCGCTATAAAATAACAAAGAATGGAAAGGCAATTTTGGAGCAAAAGCTTTTTGACGCAGGCATAACGATTTCCGAATTTTGTGACCGCGTTTCGGAAGAAGTTGAAACCGGAATGGTTTCAAGGGCATTAAAAAACAGCTTTTATGGATTTGCTGGCTGCCTCATACCAAAAAATGCTGTGGATTATGCCTGTGCGTTATTTTCCGTGCAAAAAACCTGTTTGTTTGAAGAAGTCAATTGCCAGTTTGCAAAAGCAGATATTATTTTTGAATGGAAAAAGGCAAGCGAACTGAAAGAAGGCGATTTTGTTGTAATTGCAAAAAAATCTTTCTTCGGGAAACAATCTTTGCCGGAACTGAAAAGCTTTGAAAAAAACCGCAAAGACAGGTTTAAGGCGCCGCAAGAATTTTCGCTTGAATCGTCACAGCTTTGCGGTTTCCTGGTCGGGGATGGATGCATAGCGCGCAATTACAACGGCGGAAAAGTTGAATTTTGCATTCCGGAAAGAGGCCCTGGACGAAAAGAATACGAATTCCTGGTGGAGAAAATATTTGGCGCAAAGCCAACGCTTGGAAAAGACTCTATTACTTGCTGCTCGAAAGCGCTTGCCGATTTGCTGATTGATTTGGGCTTGAAAGGAAAGTGCACTGAAAAACAATTGCCAAAATGGGTTTTTTCCATTCCATTGGAATACAAAAAAGCATTTGTAAAAGGCTACCTTGATGCTGACGGCACAGTAACAAAAGAAGGTTCCACAAAGTTTGGCTGTGCAAACAAGCAATTGATGGAACAATTCAAGTTTTTGCTTGACGGCATGGGTTTTCTGGCAACCAACATTTACGAAAAGAAAATAAACAACGCGCACTTTGGCGAAAGAGCAAAGAAAAAAGAAACAATTCTTTACTGCTTTGGCATGAGCCAGAGAAAAAAAGTGCTGGAAGAGATTGGAACGGAAATATCGTTTTACAAAAACAGGTTAGGAATGCAAGCACAAAGGATGATTCAATTGAAGTTCCGGGATGAAATACCAAATTTGCCGGAATCATTCAATCGCGAACAATTGGGTTTTGAAAAAATCAGAAAAATAGAACCAGGAGGAATAAAAAAAACCTTTGACCTGCAGATTGAAGAAACCCATAATTATATTTCAGACGGAATAATAACCCATAACACGATTGTTGCGGATGACATTGAAGACAACAGTGAACAGCGAAGGGGAAAGCCTTGTTTGCATTTGCTTTTTGGAACAGACATTGCGCTGAACGACAGCAACATAATGTATTTTATTCCGCTGATTTTGCTTTACAAAAATCCCTTAAAGCTTGATGCAAAAACATTGCTCAAAATTTATGACCTGTATGCAGAAGAAATGCTCCGAGTTTCCGTTGGTCAGGGAACAGACATTTATTGGCACAAAGGAAAAAAATTTGACATAACAGAGGAACAATATTTGCAGATGTGCTTGTGCAAAACAGGAGTTTTGGCGCGCTTTTCAGCAAAATTAGGGGCAATTCTTGGAAACGCAAACCAAAAACAAGTTGATGCGCTTGCGCACTTTGGCGAAAGCCTTGGAGTTGCTTTCCAGATACAGGATGACATATTGAATCTTGTTGGCGAGGAATTCCAGAAAGGCAAGGGCATTGGAGAAGACATTCACGAGGGAAAAAGAACACTGTTAGTAATAAAAACCCTGGAACGCGCTTCAGAAAAAGAAAAAAAACGCTTAATCGAAATTCTTGACAGCCATCC
>CAYOAS010000061.1:0-7735 GCA_964402015.1 uncultured archaeon
CCCAACGCTTAAAGCGTTGCCACGGCATTTATGCCATGGTTCTTCACTGCAATCGCTGCATTACCCCAATAAATAATTAACCCGCAAATAATTGCTTATGAGCCCAATTGAAGTTTATCAAAAACTCTTTTCCTTTTACGGAAAACAAAATTGGTGGCCGGTGACAGAAAAAGGCGAAATCACGCCGACCTACAAGCCGCGGGCGTGTTTGGCAGAGCAACAAAAATTTGAAAAAATGGGCACAAAAGCAAGGCAACCGAATGAATAAAGAAACTGAAATCGACTTGAAAGAGAAATGAAAAAACAAGTTAATATTTCCCATTTTAGCAATTGGTTTACAAAGCATGAATTGATTCTCAATGCAGCAAAATGCCCCAAATGCGGCTCAGAAGAAATATTTTTTGACTATTAAAAGAAGCGATAAAATGGAAACAATTTTTTCGACTTTTGCGCAGCATAAACAGGTGAATTCTGCTGATTTTGGAAAAAAATTATTTTCCAAGCCAATGAAAAAGGAAAAACCTGCAAGCGAACAACATAGACCGTGCTTTGTAAGAACTTTTGACCTTGTTCTTCGAAGAGAGTGTTATGGCGGGATTATTTTTAACAGGGCAAATGGAGCAACTGTGGAAGTGGACAATGAATTGTTTCAAGTGCTGAACTTTTTGGAAAAGCCAAAAAACTTTGAAGAAATTGAAAAACAAGTTAATAATTTTTGCAAGAAAAGACACGCTTCTTTGAAAATAGCATATCTTCTTAAAGAGTTGATTGAATATGGGCTAATAAAGATGTTTTATGGAATCCGCAAAGAATCGGGGACGGAAAATGCCAGCGCAAAATTCGTTGAAACAGTCTGCAAAGATTTTTTATCAGCTCCTGAAGTAGTGCATCTTTCAGTGACAAGCAAATGTAATCTCAACTGCCCGTTCTGTTATGAAAAGAGTGAAAAAATGGAAATGACAACAGAACAACTTTTTGGCCTCATTGATGAACTTGCTGAAATGAGAGTTTTTCAGTTAGCAATTGGAGGCGGGGAACCCCTTTTAAGAAAAGACATACTCAAAATTATTCAGCACTGCTGTGAAAAGGGAATAGTCCCAAATCTCACAACCAATGGATTACTGCTCTCGAAGAGAATAATGAATCAGCTTTCTGGCAAAGTTGGCCAAATTAATATTAGTTTGAACAATCATTTGATTGATAATAATATTTTTGATATTTCCAAGGTACAGGATCTAAAGGCATATGGAATCAGGGTTGGTTTAAATTTTCTTGCAACCAGCGGACGCATCCAGTTCATGGAGGGGTTTCTCTCCAAATTGGACAAAACACTGATAACAAATGTTATTATCCTTAGACCAAAACCAACACCCTTAAACATGAAATGGTTCGAGAAAAATAAACTTACGAGTAAAGATATAAAACTTCTAGACGACATGTTTAGGCGATTAAATGCAAAAATCGATTTGCATGTAGATTG
Source organism: uncultured archaeon (assembly GCA_964402015.1). GTDB lineage: Archaea > Iainarchaeota > Iainarchaeia > Iainarchaeales > JAGVWC01 > CAYOAS01. The sequence continues at coordinate 1,481 of CAYOAS010000061.1, forward strand.
TTCCCTCGTATTTTTGATGAGAAAAATATCAAAAGAGTTTTTGCAGTCAAAAGCAGTCTACGGTTGCGTTGCAGGTGAACGCTTTTGCACAATCAAAAGCAACGGGGATGTTTTCCCCTGTTCATTCCTAACTACAAAAGCGTTTTTGGCAGGGAATGTTTTGGATACCCCTTTTAGTAGCATATGGAACAATTCAGTTATTTTTAAAAACATGAGGTCTATTAAGAATAATGTTATGGGGGTTTGCAGGAACTGTTTAATAAAGAAAAATTGCGGTGGCTGCAGGGCGCTTGCGCTCTTTGAAACAGGCAACCTTTATGCAGAAGAGAAATTTTGCCCGGTGATGACACTATCAGGATAATAAGTTTAAAGATAGGGTATGGAACTGACCACAGTTCCACAAATTACATGTTTTTTACCTCTGAAAACAAAGTTCCAGCAAAGATTAAAAATTTTTTAAAAACGACAAAATATGGATTTCGGATCAGGAGAAACACAATTTCATTCACTGTGCCGGGAGAAGGTTACCTTCCAGATGAACTTGAAAAATCTTTGTTGGCTCACTACCGTATTCCTATGATGATATATGAAGATTATGATTGGTGGAATGTATTGCTCGTCTTTGATTTTAATGAGAATCTCTTCAAGCTACTTGGCACTTATAATGATGTGGGTGTTGATCACACAATCAGGGTTGAGAAGATTGATGCCAAAATCGTGCTTCAAATTGTAGCCCACATGGATTATCAAAGTCTTCATGAAATAGACGATTCTAATGTTTTTTTGGCTCTTGAAAAAATTTTTTCACAAGTAAGTGATAACATAATTAAAGGCCACCTTGACGAATTGGATTTGATTAAAATGTATTGCGGAGATATAAACAAGTTTCATTCCCAAAAACCCAAGACAATGGTTGGAGAAATATTGTTGAAAATTTTGGAAGGCACATAACATGGAATTCAAGGGCGTGGAATTGTGTGAGATTCTTAGGGCGCTTAAAATTTTGCGAGAAGGCGAAATGCTTCTTGGAGTGGACGTAAATAAAAAACTCGCGGATTCTTTAATCCAAAAAATCTCTGCGCGCATTGGTGACAAGACCAGTAAAAAAACGGATGCCGAAGTAAAGCAGCTTGTAAAAGAGGCAGAGTGTCTCAAAAATTTTGAAGAAGAAACAGGCGAGAGATATGATTTCGATAGTGAATTCGGTCCGAACTACCCTCACACAGAGACTCTAAAGACAATAGAAAAGGCTATTGCAAATGGAAAAAACTTAAAAATTAAATATTTTTCTGCTTCCCAGGGAAAGTTTACAGAAAGAGAGGTAAAGCCAGTCACTGTGGAGAGGCGGGGAGGCGCGCCTTATCTTAATGCTTTTTGTTTTCTGAGAAATGATGACAGGGTCTTTAAGCTTGGCAGGATAAAAAACATAAAAATTATTGGAGTGAAAACATGAAAATTATCTCTATAAGAAATGGCTTTGAATGTGATCACAGCACAAGAGATTATGGTTACATTTCAGGCGTAAATGTATTCTATGACTATGGGGTTTTTGATATGACTTCAATGGTTACATACAATACTGAATTGTTCAAACTCCTCAAGCGCTATAAAAATTTGGATATAGAAAAGAAGTTCAACAAAATAGTTATTAATTTGCGGTTATACTGTGACAATTTCAATGAGGATGAACAAGAATACCTTGCCCTTTTTGAAAGAATAATTCGGGCGATCAAAAACAAAAACGAAGAGGTCTTAAAAATCCTTGATATGTACCATTGCGAGGATGATGGTTACTTAAAACCCAAGGCAACAACAGAGTTGGGGAAATATCTCCAAAAAGTTCTGACATTGTAACACGATTTCGAGTGATTTTTTTGACGCCTATGGAATTATACAACAAATTGCTCAATAATTTCGGCCCACAATTTTGGTGGCCAGTGACCGATGCGGGAGAAGTCACACCTACTTACAGAAGAAGAAAGCACTTGACAAAAAAACAAATGATAGAAGTATGTATAGGGGCTTTGCTGGCGCAGAACACTGACTGGAAGAATGCAGCGAAAGCACTTGAAAATTTGAATAGGGCAAAAATACTTTGCTGCAGAAGAATTGCTGGCGCGCGCCAGAAAACAATTGCGAAACTAATAAAACCAAGCGGTTACTTTAACCAGAAAGCAAAAAAACTGCAGGCATTCTGCAAATATTTGAAAAAGAATTATGCCTGCAGCGTTGAAAAAATGCTTGCAAAGCCGCTTGCAGAACTGCGCTCTGAACTGCTTTCATTGCACGGAATTGGAAACGAAACAGCAGACGACATTATCTTGTATGCCGCGGAAAAGCCTGTTTTTGTGATTGACGCTTACTCGCAGAGGCTCAACGAAAGGCTAAAACTTTCTAACGCAAAGAATTATGAAGAATTGCAGAAATTCTTTGAAAGCTCTCTGGAAAAAGACGTTGCTCTGTTCAACGAATTCCACGCACTGATAGTGCGCTTTTGCAAGGAAAAATGCAGAAAGAATCCTGATTGTGAAAAGTGCTTTCTGCGCGGCGAATGCTATTATTGCATTGGCAAATGAATTTCATCTGATTTGGAAGTTTTTATGTTAGGCTGGTTGTTTTTGTTATTCTGTTTTGAGCAATTCCTTTGTTGAAATAATTTTCACTTTTTCTTGCTTTTTTAGCGCTTTGTCGTTTGACCAGATTGGACAGTTCAATTGCAAAGCCAACGCAAAATATGCGCTGTCACCAGCATCTGGCGAGATTTCTTCAGCCAGTGTTCTTTTGCTTTTAAAATCCTCGAATGGAACAAGCATTATGCCTGCACTGTCAATTAAGTTGTCTAACAATCTATTGAGTTCCTCGGTTGGCAAACCGGTTTTATCTTTTAATTCAGGAAAATGCTTTTTGAATTCAATAATGGAAAATTCTGGCGCAAAAAGTTCAAAATCTGAAAACAATAAAATCCGCCTTGTAATTCCTGGTTTTATCAGTGCAGAAAACAACACGTTTGCATCAATTACAATGCGCATTCAATCAGCCTGCGCAAATTTTTTTGAAACAGATTGCCGGATTTTTCTTCCAAGTTCAATGGTTTCTTTTTCCGATAGCCTGCTTTTTGAAAGTTTTTGGTTCATTTCTTCAAGAAGCTTTGTTCTCTCAACAATTGCCTTTCTTGCAACCGCAGACCAGTTCATTTCTGGAAACAAGCCCATTTTCTTTTTCAATTCTTCCGGAACAGATATTGTTACAGTAGCCAAAATTATCACCTCTAATAATTACTGTGCTAACACAGTATTTAAACATTTGCAGTGGCATATCTTTATTGTTTTTTATTACAATCAGCGTTCCGCTTCTTGCGGAATGAATCCCTTTAAATATCTTTTTTCAGCCATTAAAATAATACTGAATTATTCTCCTGTTGTTTTTTGGGTGGATTGTTTTGTTTAAGAGAACGCATTCCTGCGGCGAACTGGCAGAGAAACAAGTTGGAAAAAAAGTAGCCTTGCTTGGCTGGGTGCATAACCGCAGAGACCATGGAAACCTTACTTTTATTGATTTAAGGGACCGCGAGGGCATAACACAAATTGTTTTCAATCCAGAAACTTCCAAGGAAGCGCACGCGGCAGCAAAACAATTGGGAAAAGAATTTGTTGTTGCGATTGAAGGAAAAGTTGGCAAGCGCCCAAAAGGAACAGAGAACAAGGCGCTCCGCACTGGTGCTGTTGAAATTGAAGCAACTAATTTGCAGATAATAAACTCTGCAGAGCAGCCCTTGCCGATTGAGATTGAAGGGCGCGTTTTGGCAAGCGAGGACACGCGATTGAAATACAGGTATTTGGATTTGCGCAGGCCAGAATTGCAAAAAAAAATTATTTTAAGGCACAAGATAACAAAGGCATTCCGCGATTTTTTTGATGCAGAAGGATTTTTGGAAATAGAAACTCCGTTGTTGGCAAAGAGCACTCCGGAAGGCAGCAGGGATTATCTTGTACCAAGCAGGCTGCATGCCGGCAAGTTTTATGCTTTGCCGCAGAGCCCGCAATTGTTCAAGCAGATTCTGATGGTTGCTGGTTTTGAAAAATACTTTCAGATAGCGCGCTGCTTGAGGGACGAGGATTTGAGGGCTGACAGGCAGCCGGAATTTACGCAGGTTGATTTGGAAATGAGTTTTGTGGAAGAAAACGATGTAATTTCTGTTACTGAAAAATCGCTTGCTTTTGTGATGCAGAATGCAATGGGAAAAAAAATAAAACTGCCGTTGGACAGAATGACTTTCGAAGAGGCAATGAACCAGTACGGCAGCGACAAGCCTGACAGGCGCTTTGGAATGCAGATGATTGATGTCAGTGTTGAATTGAAAGGAACTGATTTTAATGTTTTTAATTCTGTCCTTGAAAAAGGCGGTTGCATAAAGGCAATTGTTGCCCACAATGCAGCGGATTTTTCCAAGGGCGATTTGAATGATTTGCTTGACACAGCAAAAATTTATAAAGCAAAAGGCTTGGTGACTGGAACTGTTTCAAAATTGACAATTGATTCGCAGATTGCAAAATTCCTGAAACCAAACCATGCCGGTGCTTTGCTGAAAAAGACTGGCGCAAAAGATGGCGATTTGCTGTTGATGGTTGCTGACGAATGGAAAACAGCCTGCACTGCTCTCGGTGCAGTGCGCTTGAAAGCCGCGGAAAAAAAGAATTTAATCGACAAGAATAAATCTGATTTTTTTTGGGTAACTGATTTTCAAATGTTTGAATTCAGCGATGAAGAGCAAAAGCTTATAGCCTGCCATCATCCGTTTACCCACCCAAAGAACGAGGATTTGCATTTGCTGGATAAAGAACCGTTGAAAGTGCGGGCAATGGCTTACGACATTATCCTTAATGGTTCGGAGATTGGCGGGGGAAGCATTAGGATTCATGAAAGAGAATTGCAACAGCGCATTTTTAGTGCTTTAGGCATTTCACCGCAGGAAGCCGAAAAAAAATTCGGCTTTTTGCTTTCAGCTTTCAAGTATGGTGCGCCGCCGCACGGCGGGCTCGCATTGGGCCTGGACAGGATTATAGCAATCCTTTCAAACAGCGAGAGCATCAGAGACGTAATTGCTTTCCCAAAAAACAAGGCAGCGCTCTCTTTAATGGAAGACAGCCCAAGCGAAGCAAGCGAAAAACAACTGAAAGAACTGCGCTTAAAGCTCGACATCGAAGCAGCGCCGGGGCAAAACTGATTTTTTGTCCAAAAGAAGGCACAAACAGCAACCATTATTAACTTCATATATCAATTGATATACAGTGATTTTTTTGCGCAAGCATAAACATGTTTTCAAGCGTGATGTTCTCAGGTATCCGCGTTTGGATACTGTTTTGATGATTGAGGAGCGGGTTAGGAAGAGCGATAGGGATTTTGGCGTTAGAGAACTGTGGCTGAAGCTGCCAAAGAAGGTAATGTGGCAGACTTTCCTTGCTGCTCTTGATTACCTGGAATATTCTGGAAAAATTGCTGTTGAGGAAAACAAGCGTGTTTCATGGGTTTTTGTTCCTGCTGAAAAATCACAATTCAAAAGCAGGCACATTGCTGTTGTTTCTGCTGGCGAGGTCAAACCCTTTTTTAATCCTTTTTTTGCCTAATGGTGTTGAAATGCCAAAAATAACAGTTGACAACGCGTTGTTGTTGCGCGTTGCGAAGAATGCGCGCCTGCAATTGTCGGAAAAAGAACTTGAAGAGTTTTTGCCGCAATTGCAGGGAATTCTGGAAGCTTTTTCAAAGCTGGACAAGCTGAATGTTTCGAGTGCACAAGCTTCTTTCCAGCCGTTGCCAGTGCAAAACGTCTGGCGCGAAGACAAAAAGAAAGAATGCTTTTCGAATGAACAAGCGCTTTCTTTAACGCAGCACAAGAAAGGCGCTTATTTCAAGGGGCCGAGAGTGGTTTGATTGCAGCAACAATTGCCATTGAAAGAATTCGTTGCAAAAGCGCTTTGCGGGGAAATTTCCATAGTCGAGCATACTGCAAAAATTCTGGAAGAAATAAAAAAACAGAATCCAAAATTCCATTACTTTGTTGCGCTCGCGGAAAAAGAGGCAATGCTACGGGCGCTTGAGCTAGAAAAATTGCAAAAAAGCGGGAAGGCAAGTGGAAAGCTGTTTGGTGTGACTGTAAGCATTAAGGATAATATTTGTGTTAAGGGAATTGAGAGCAGGGCTGGAAGCGCTATTTTGAATGGTTACAAGCCGTTGTTTGACGCTAATGTAATTGCGCGC
>CAYOAS010000062.1:0-7458 GCA_964402015.1 uncultured archaeon
AAACCCGGGAAACCAGACAACGCTTGTTTTTACCTTGAATAATATTAGTGGGGCAGCTGTTTCAAACATATCTCTTTCCTGGAGCGAGTCAGGCAATCTTATTTTGCCTATTGGCTCTGATAACAAGAGGTATGTTTCTTTTTTGGAACCAGGAAAAACGGAACAGGTTTCTTATACTGTTGCGGCAGACCCGAATATTACTACCGGGATTTATCCCCTGGATGTTAACTTGACTTTTACTGACAGCAGTGGCATAAGGAACCAGTCTTCAGAGGTTGGAATAATTGCCGGTGGAGCAACTGATTTTGAAGTCAGCGCGGAACTGGCAAGCGGGCAGTTGTCTGTCAGCATTGCAAACATTGGTTCAAACAATGCAAGTGCCACTGTAGTAAAGATCCCGCAGCAGAGAAACATTATTGTCCAGGGAAGCAATATTGCAATATTGGGCGCTCTGAATAAGGGCGATTATACTATTGCGACTTTCCAGGTCCAGGCAATGCAATCCGACAGAAATTTTAACAGGCAGGCCGCGCAATCAGGCAATGCTGGGCAATCCTCTTCAGTTCCGCAAGGCAGTACTGCACAGCCTAATGGTTTTCCAGTGGGAGACAGGAATTCTTTTTCAGGCAGTTTGCCTTCAAATTCAGTAATTGTTGAGATAGACTATACTGATACTACTGGTGAAAGGCAGGTTGTCCAGAAAACAGTCCAGTTGGCTTCTTCAGTTTCGGTTTCTGGAATCTCTGTAGCGGGAAACTTTGGTTCGCGCCAGCAGGCAAACGCGCTTTCTTTTGTTCCCTGGGTTTTGCTTGTTGCAATAGCCGGGGCAGCGACATATTTTAACAGGGCAAAAGAAAAAAAAGAATGGAAGCATTTGCTTGTTGTTCTTGTAATAATTGCAGTGGTTTTCCTTGCAGTGATATTCCTTTTGAATGCCGAATTGCTTTCGTCAGTTGTTGCAGCAGTTGTTTCAATAATATTGCTGGCAATATTTTTTCGTACAAAGATTTTTGATTCAATTGCTGGAAAACTTTTTGAAAAAAACAAAAAGAGGCCTGTTTGAATGGAAAAAATTTTTTTTCTTTCAATTTTAGTGATTGCACTGGTTTTTGCCAGCGGTTGCACGCAACAAACAATAGGAAACAACCAGGCACCCTCTGTTTCGGGTTTCGACAGAAATTTTTTTCAGCGCCCATGCAATACAAACGCCGACTGTTCAATGCCTCAAGGGCGTGGGGTTCCGCCGGGAGACATGAATGCTCTGCGGGATTTTAATGCTCTGCGGGATTTTAATTCAGGGAAATGGCGGGGAAGCAATGATACAAACAGGCAAAGGGCAGTGCCTGAATTCAATTGTGTTTCCGGATATTGCAAGCCTGTGTCTGGTGGAAACAATGAAACTGGCTGACTCCTTCAAGCTTTCAATAAACAGTGTTTTGCACAGGCAGCTCAGGGCATGGCTTACGCTGCTTGGAATAGTCATTGGAGTTGCTGCTGTTATTTCTATTATATCCATTGGAGAGGGCGCCCAGGCAAGCGTTTCAAGCAGGTTGTCAAATTTTGGTGCAGATGTTATTACGCTCAGCGCAGGTTTTTCACGAGGCAGCTCTTTTGGAGGCGAATTCCGCGAACCCCCCTCTGGAGGAGCCGGCAGACTACAAGGCTTTGGCGGCGGTTCGCAGTCTTCCTCTAGAACATCAACTTCAACAAAAACCCCTACGCTCACAAAGCGCGATAGTGCAGTAATAGCTGGAAACCCAAATGTTTTGTATGTGAATGAAATTGTTTCCGGGAGAGGCACATTTTATTTTTTGGCTGGGCAGACAAATGCCACAGTACAAGGCGTTAATCCCCTGACTTGGGCAAAAATCTCGACAATCAGCCTTTCTTCGGGAAGGCTGTTGACTCCAAGCGATTCTTCAGGAATAGTTATTGGCGACAGGATAGCAAACAAGACATTCAAACAGCCTATTACTTTGGGCAGGAAAGTAACTATTGAAGACAAAGTATTCACTGTAGTTGGCATACTGAAATCTTCCGGCACTAGTGGTTTTGGCGGCGGAAGCGATTCCGTAGTTTATATGCCGTATACTTCGGCCTGGCAGACTCTTGATGACGTAAATGTGGGTGTTTTTTCTTCTATCCAGGTTAAAGTCCGCGATGCGGCTTTGGTTGATGCTGACACAAATGCAATATCCCAGGCATTAATTGTTTCCAGGAGAGTTACTGAACGCACAAAAGACTTTACAATTACTTCGGAACAGGCAATGCAGGAGCAGATAAGCAGCGTTACGGAAACTTTGACAGCTTTCCTTGGCGCGATTGCAGCTGTTTCCTTGCTTGTTGGCGCAATTGGAATAGCAAACAGCATGTTTACTTCTGTTCTGGAAAAAACAAAAGAAATTGGCATACTTAAAGCATTGGGTTCGACAAACGGGGAAATATTAAAGCTTTTCATAATAGAATCTGGATTGTTTGGTTTTATCGGTGGAATAATCGGTGCGATTTTTGGCATAATCGGCTCTTTTTTGTTATCCTTTGTCGGAATACGTTTTATTCCCGGTCTTGGAAGCAGCAGTTCCGGCGGCTTGTCAACTCTTGTAACTCCACAGCTTGTTATAGGCGCAATAATACTGTCAACAATAATAGGAATGATGGCAGGGTTTTTTCCAGCAAGGTCTGCAGCAAAACTAAGGCCAGTTGACGCGCTGAGATACGAATAAACAATCCACGTCTGAAAGAGTGGGTTTTGTAATCAAAAATTGTTTTCAATTGCTGAAACGCCTTGTTATTTTTTGTTTTTTGTTTCGAGCAGGGTGTTTGCTGGAACAAATTCGATTTTTGTTTTTTTCCAGAAGGAAAGTATTTCTTTTTTTAGTTCGCTGTTGTTGTTGACAATGCGGATGTATTGTTTCAGGTATTCCGGAATAATTGAATAATAAAAATCGCCGAGGTAATAATCCTGCTTGTAGCGGTTGTCAGCCAAAATTATTGCTTTTGGGCTGGAAAGGTTGCGCGTTATTCTTCCCGTCAGTTGTATTGCAGTGTCAATCGCCTTGCGGTTGATTAGCTTTGACGCCTGGGTTTTGCCGTATTTTTCTTCCAGGTATTCTTTTCTTTTTTGGAAATAAAAATCGGAATAATCCGGCAACGGCAAGCCAATGACAATGCAGTTGCGGATTGCCCTTGCCTTGTTAGTGCTGCGCGCGTGCTTGGTGCGGATGTTTAACACATATGTTTTTTCTTCTTCAAGGTTTTCGCTGTTTTCCGCCCACTCGATTTCTGGAAAGTGTGAAACAATTCTCTCTGTTTCGAACTGGTTGCAGCAGCTGATTAACAAAGAATTGTCTATTGCCTTTAGTTCGCTGATTTTGTTGATGTATTTTTGCGCGTTTTTTTCGCGCGAGGAATAAGTAGTGTTCAATTCCATATCAATCAGTACCAATAATTTTTTGTGGGGCATGATTGTTGTTTTGAATGCTTTTGTTTCTTTGAGGCCAAGCTCTGTTTTGAATAATTCTATGTCGCCAATTGTTGCTGAGAAAAGGATTGCACTGTGAAACTCTTGAATTGTCTGTAACAGGGTTTTTCCGTTTGCGAGCCGGATGCTGTTTATTTCAAACGGCTTGATGCATAATTTTGTCTTGTTTGCATTTATGAAAGTGAGGTATTGTTTTGAAGCCCTGATATTGTTCAGGTAATGCATGAAGATGTCCGGGCGCGCGCCTGCTTTTTCCAATTCTTCTGTTCCTTTTATTGCTTCTACTATTGTTGAAAGGTTTTTTGCGATTGTTCCGAAGTCAATTGTTCCTTTTAATCCCTGTTTTTTTGCTGCAATCCTGAACCGCGAAACAAAAAAATCAATTGTTTTTTCCGGAGAAAGCGCTTGTTCCGGCCTGTTTATTTCAAAAAACAATCCGGCATACTTTATGAATTCTTCCAGGAATTCAGTGTCTGTTTGCTGCAGTGCGCCTTTTTGTGCCATTGTTTTTGCTTGTGACAACAGTTTTGCAAGCGCTTGCGTGCTTAACTGGAGTGCATAATCGTCGTATAGCCTGTTAACCAACAAGTCTGCTTCGTCAATCAGCAAAACAAATTCTTTTGGGTTGACCAGTTTTTCCAAAATCTTGTAAATTCCTGTAAAGCACCAGAAATAATCCAAAATTACTATGTCAGCGCATTCAATTATTTTTTTCATCAGCTCGTAAGAGCAAAACCTGTTTTTTGCACAGGTTTCCTGGAATGACTGGAAAAAAATCGGTTCTTTTTTTGTTTTGCCTTCAAGAAAAAACTTTGCCGGATGGCTTGTTGTTTCGCTGATTATTTTTTGCTTTTCCTTTTCTGCTTTTTTTGCCAGGGCATTTTCTTTTTCAACTGTATTTTTGTAGAATTCACAGTTTTTGTCATATTTTTGCGCTTTGTGGCAGGCTTCGTGGCTAAAGTTTTCCTTGGAAAATTTTTGGCACATTAATTGTTTTCCGCGCAAATCTGCAATGATTATTTTTTTTTTGTTGAACTTGTTTATCCGCAATGCTTCTGCTGTTGCAGAATTGCGCGCCGCATAGTTTGGCGTCAATAACAATATTTTTTTTCCTTTCGCAAGCGCTGGAGCAAAAGTGGCAATTGTTTTTCCAAAGCCACAGTATGCCTCTACAAGCCCTATTGCCTGTTCGTCGATTACGCTGGAAACAAATTCCATTACCTCTCTCTGCTGTGGCTTGAATGCCTTATAAGGAAAAAATTCTTCAAAATTGCCTGGCATGACATTAAAAGAACAAAAACCGAATTTAAACCAATCATGGGCGGGTTTCCACTGCGTTTGGTGTTTTTGTTCTGGTTTTTTAAGCTTTTATGGAACAATTTTTGTATATTGTACGTAATGGCAAGGCAAGATTGTTTTTGCTTTTTCTTAGAGATTGTTTTTATGAATCTGGTTACTAATCCGGCAGTGTTAAAGGCATTGGGAGAAATGGGTTTTCGCGAACTGACTGCCGTGCAACAACAGGCAATACCATTGATTTCGCAGGGCGAGGACGTTGTCGTACAATCGCATACTGGCACTGGAAAAACAGCTGCTTTTGCAATTCCAATTATCGAAAAAATCAGCAAGGAACGGTTTGTCCAGGCAATTGTTCTGGTTCCGACAAGAGAACTTGCCGTGCAGGTTGCAACAGATTTCAAGAAGATTGGAAAATATTCCGGCGTGCAAACAAGCGTTGTTTACGGCGGCGTTGGCTTAGGGCAACAGGTTGAAGAAATAGGGCATGGCGCGCAAATAGTAATTGGCACTCCAGGGCGAGTGCTGGACTTGATTTCCAGGGGAGATTTGGACATTTCACAAGTAAAATTTTTTGTCCTGGACGAAGCTGATTTAATGCTTGCAATGGGCTTTCAGCGGGATGTTGAAAAAATTATTTCTTATTCGCCGCAAGAGCGCCAGACAATGCTGTTTTGCGTTGATTTTCCAGAAGAAATTCTTGCAATGGCAAAAAAACACATGCATTATCCTCAAAGAGTAAAACTGGTTTTAGACGACAAGAGCGCGCAAGGAGTATCACAATCATTCTACCAAGTTATGCCCGGAAGAAAGCTAGGCGCACTGCTTTTCTTGTTGAATGAATTAAAGCCTTCAAGGGCAATAATTTTCTGCAAAACAAAGCACAGGGTAAAAGATTTGGCAATGCAATTGAACCATAACGGGATACGGGCAGAAGGACTGCAGGGAGACTTGCCGCAAACCAAGAGAAACAGGATAATGCAATTGTTCAAGGAAGGAAAAGTTCCAATTTTGATTGCAACTGACGTTGCTTCCCGCGGCATTCATGTTGACAAGGTATCACACATTTTCAATTTCGAATTGCCGCACGACATCAATTACTATATTCACAGGATTGGAAGAACCGGAAGAATGCACGAGGTTGGAGAAGCAATTACCTTGCTGTATTCTGACGAGCTCGGGTTATTGGGCCAGGCTGAAAGAATGATGGGCAAACAAATTGAAGAAAAATTTTTGCCAGCAAATTTGCCTGCACCAAAATTTGTGAAAAGCTTTGGCGGAAACAGGCACGGCTTTGGGCACGAAAACCGCGGCAGAAGGTTTGGCGGTTCGCACAGTGGTTCAAGAAGTTTCGGGCGCCCTGATTTCAAAAAGCACAGGTTCTAACAACAACCAAAAATAAAAATATTAATGCGCAAATTATTGTTATTATTATGAATCATTCCGGATTTATGCAAGAAGCAGTAAAAGAAGCAATGCGCGGCATAAAAGCCAATCATGGCAATCCTTTTGGCGCAGTGATTGTTAAAAACGGAAAAATTATTGCGCGCGGCCACAACATGGTTTTGAAAGAAAACGACCCGACAGCCCATGCAGAAATAATTGCAATAAGGAATGCCGCAAAAAAATCAAACAACCGCCATCTTTTCGATTGCACTATTTATTCTTCCTGCGAACCCTGTCCAATGTGCCTGTGTGCAATTTACTGGGCAAGAATAAAAAAAGTTTATTACGGTTGCACTAAAAAAGATGCCGCAAAAATCGGATTCGAAGACTTGCTGTTTCATGAGGTGCTGAAAGAATATTCCGAAAAAAAACTTGCTTTTTCAAAGCAAATCATGCGAAACAACTGCCTCGCGCCATTCAAGGAATGGCAAAAAAAGCTTGACAAAAAAACAGTATTAAATTTCCAATTTTTTTTTGTCAAATCTTTCTCATTCCATCGCACATCGGAAAAGCCATGCAACCCCAAAATTTTCCGTATTTGCTCTCGCGCAACCGCATTTCCAATTTGCAATTAGGGCATTTTGGCGCCGAAAGCCTTACAGCATAGTGCATTGAGCAGACAGGCAAGCCCTGCGCATTATATTTTGTTGCTGTCTTTCCGCACTGCAAGCAATTCACAAAAACCGTTTAACCCAAAAGAGCGAAAACTATTTAACCAAAACGCAACGCAAAAATTTACAGAATAATACTTCGCCAGTAGGCAAATCCAACCTCTGAAAGAGGTTGCATATTTGCCGGCTTTAGTAAAGCCGCAGGAGTCGGATAGCGGTCAATTCCACCAGCTTGAGGATTTGCAATTCTCTTTGAATGCAATTCAACGGGCTGGCGCCTTAGTGGCTTCGGCAGTCCGAATCTGCCCTCCTGCAACCCTTGCATTAAAATTAGAGAATGATTATGAAACTTGTTCTTTTTGATGTGGATGGAATTCTGCTGCAAACCGGTTCTGTAAAATTTGATTATTGGAAAGCTGTTTCAAAGAAACATTTTTGGCGCTTTTGGCAGTGAAACCAGAAAACGAAGTGAATTGGTCCAGATTGCATTGAACGATGCAAGGCAAAAGCTCGGAATGGAATTCAAAAAAGAAAACGTGTATCTAATTGGTGACACTATTCGTGACATAATTTGTGCAAAAGAAGCAGGCGTAAAATCAATAGCTGTTGCAAGCGGTGCAAAAG
>CAYOAS010000063.1:0-7429 GCA_964402015.1 uncultured archaeon
TTTCAATCTTGCAATCGCATTACACTACTGCCTGTGCCAATCCCGCAATTTTTGGCCAGCGTTCTCCAACCTCTTTCGCAACAATTCCCTTTACCTCTGAAGCCTTTGGCAATCCCTTTTCATCAACCAAAACAACAGCATTGTCGTCAAAAGCAACGCGCATTCCGTCAGCGCGCCTGAACGGCATTCTCACCCGCACTACAACAGCCCTTTCAACTTTTTTTCTCATTTCAGGATTTCCTTTTTTTATTACCACAGTAACCAAATCTGCAATTCCCGCTTTCGGGCTCATCTTTTTTCTAGTCTTGTGGCCGAAAACGCTGATTATTACAACATCCTTTGCTCCGCTGTTGTCAGCGCAAACACAATGAGACCTGCGCGTCAGACCCTTTGTCACATGCGTGCTGATTGCCTTCATTCTTTAACCTCTTTTTTTTCAGCGCTTTCATGGAATTCTTGACTCCAAGGCTTTTCAATCGCCAAAACAACAAACGCCTTTGTCTTGCTCAATTTCCTGCACTCGCCAATCTTTACAATGTCATTTTCCTTTGCAGCAATGCAATCCGGGTTGTAAGCCGCAATTTTTGAAGTCACTTTTTTGTATCTTTCAAACTTTGGCACAAAATGCGTTATTACGCGCTCCACAGTAACTGTCTTGCGCGCTTTTGCACTAACAATTTTTCCCGTGAAAATGTTTCCGCGAACTTTCAGCGAGCCGTGCAAAGCGCACTTTGCATCATTGCAAGAAACCGCGTTTTTTTGCTCTGTCTTTTTCCCAGTTTTTTCCTTTTTTTCTGCCATAAAAATCACTATTTTTCATCAATTTTTTTTCCAATCAATGCTTTTATTCTGTCTTCCGGACGGAAAACAATCTTTTTTCCGTCAACAATCACTGTTTTTTTTCCGGGCAAAAAAAACTTTATTGTGGTCTCTTTTTTTGGGATTGTTTTTTCACAGCTTTTTGTTTCAAGCACAATCGTCTGCATTGTTTCATCCACTATTTTGCCTGAAATGCCAATTCTTCCGGCGTCAGTGGAATCAACAATCCTTGCCTTCAAGCCAATGAGCTCGCTGCAAAGAAAATTTTTTGTGCCTGTTTTCTTTACCATACTCCTCCGCTTCCAAACCTTGTTTTTTTAAGCTTCAATCAACTTTTCGTTGTATCCTTCCTGCAGCAATATTTCCCTGACTTTTTTTGCATGGTGTCCCTGCAGCCCTATTTCGTTTTCATGCACTGTCCCGCCGCAAGCGAGTTTTCGCTTCAATATTTTTCCAAGCTCTTTCGCGCGCTCCTTGCTCTCAAGGCCGCTGACAACAGTCACAACCTTTCCGAACATCCGATTTATTGTTTTTATCCTTATTTTTTGCATCTCTTTTGAAATGTCGACGCAAACACAAAGGTTTTTTGGCAAGCCGCATTTTTTGCAAACTTCATTCATTTATTTTCATGTCCTCCGTTCTTTTTCGATTTTTCAGTAATAATCGTAAGCAATCGCGCAATTGTTTTCCTGATGCTCCCGATTTTTCCGGGATTTTCCGGGCGAACTCCGCTCGCCAGAGTCGCTCGTTCCTTTGCAAGCTGCGCCTGCAAAGTGGCAAGCTTTTCCTTTGAATCCTCGAGCGAAAGCGCTCTCAACTCTTTTAGCTTGAACTCTTTTGTTTTTGCCATCAATCATCAATCCTAATTCTTTTTTTCCGCGTGCTTTGGCTTTTCGTGCTTTTTCTTTGCGGTTTCCTTTTCCTCTTTCTTTTTCTTTGGCTTTTCCGCCATGTGTTCTTTTTTTGTTTCCTTTTTCTCATGCTTTTCTTCTTTCTTTTCCTCTTTTTTTGCCTCGGCTTTCTCTTTCACGGCTTCTATTTTCTTTTCTTCTTTTGGTTTTTCCGTGTCAGTTGCTTCCACTGGAATTGTTTCTTCCTTTGGTTTCTTTTTCTCGTCAATAATCGCCTGCAAATTGACTTTGTCCGGAAACTTTACTCCCGGCTTTACTATTCTTACTTTTACTCCGATTGCACCGATTTTTGAATAAGCATTTGCCTTTGCCGAATCAACAAGCCGCACTTGCTCCCCGACTTTTTTCATGTATCCTGCAAAAATTCTCTGCCTTCTTTTCCTTTGCCCTTTTCCTGCTAGAACTCCGGAAAGATTTATTTCAACGCCCTGTGCCCCGTCGTTCATTATGTCCTTTACAATCTTGTAAACAATGCTTCTCCAGCTGTAACCCGTTGAAATTAAAGACGAAATCCTGTCCGCCACAACCTGCGCGTCAAGATTCGGCTTGTCAATCTCTTTTATCTCCAATTGCGGGTTGTCAATCTTGAATCTTTCTTTTATTGTGTCAGTCAACTGCCGAATGTTTTGCCCGCCTTTTCCAATTGCAAGGCCGGGAGTCGTGACATTCACAACAATCCTTGTAACAAGCGGAGTTTTAACTATTTCTGCCCTGGTAAAACCGGCTTTCTTCAATTGTTTCCTCAAATAAGCGTCAAGCTCTACTTTTCTTATTCCCTGTTCGATAAAAAACCTTTCCATCATTTCTTTTCACTTGCCTTATGCTGCCTCTCTGACAATTACCTCAAAATGAACGCTTTTTTTCTTTCTTGGCTTTCCGCCAATGTGCCCCTGTGGCTGGTGTGACATTCGCGCAAAGCCCTGTGATGCAAACGCATGCACTATGAGCAATTTATCCTCATCCAATCCCTTGTAGTCAGCGTTTGCTTTAACGCTTTCCAAAACACCCAATATTGCCTTGCATGTTTTTTGAGGATATCTTCCGCTTTTTACCCCGCTTTTTGCCTCTCCTTTCCTGTGTGCAACATTTTTCCTATACTGCCTCAACGGCAAAAACTCTTTTTGTTCAATCACATTGTTGAGGAATTTTTCCGCAGAATTCAATGGCTTTCCCTTGATTTCCCTGATTATTTCAGTCGCGTACTTCAACGACATGTTTGCATTCTTTGCCACTGCCATTGCTGTCTTTTTCCTGTCCGACTCAGACAAAGCAACCTGATAATTTTTTTTCACCATTGCAACCAACTTTTTGTTTGTTTTTTTTCGCCAGGCTTTTTCTCCAAAAAAGGCAGTTATCCTCTTGCTGTTATTGCAGTCGAGCTCTTTGTTGCTCCGATTCCTGCCTTTCCGTGCAATAATTTTTTTCTTGTCAGAACCATTTCGCCAAGATAGTGGCCAAGCATTTCCGGCATTATTTCTATTGTTTCAAAACTGTTTCCCTTGTAAACACCAAATTTCAATCCAATCATTTTTGGAATAATTATCGTGTCGCGCAAATGCGTTCTGATTGGCTTTAAATCCTGCTTGCCAGCGTCTTTCAAAACCAACGCCTTTTCAATGCGCTTCATCAATTGCGGGTTGAATCCGCGTTTCAGGCTCCTTCTTGCCCTGCTGTTTGCAAGCTTTGCAAAATCATCAATTGACATGCGCTGCAATTCTTCCAAGCTTTTTCCACGGTAACTAAATTCTTTTTTCGCCATTTGTTATCACTACTTTTTTCTCCTTCCTGTTCTGCTTGAAGCAATTGCCCCGACCTTTCTTCCGGGAGGAGCATTCCTGCTAACAGACTTTGAATGGCCAACATGGTGCTGGCTTCCGCCGTGAGGGTGCGAACAAGCATTCATTGCAACTCCGCGCACTGTCGGATAATGATGGTGAATTGCATGCATTGCATGGTATTTTGTTCCGGCTTTCAGCATTGGCTTTTCCATTCTTCCCCCCGCAGAAATACAACCGATTGTCGCCCTGCATTCGGGATTAAAAACAACAATTTTTCCGCTAGGCAATTTAACAAAAATTTTTCCTTTTTCTTTTGACATTACAAGCGCATACAATCCAGCGCTTTTTACGAATGCCCCTCCATCGCCAGGGCTTTTTTCAATATTGAATACAGGGCATCCCTCAACAACTTTTTTCAAAGGCAAAACATTTCCAATGCCAATTTCCGCTTCAATGCCAAACTGTAGCAATTGCCCAACCCTCATTCCCTCTGCTGCCGGCACAAAACAATAATTTCCATTTTCAAACAAAACCTTTGAAAGAACGCAGCTCCTTGCCTTGTCATCAAGCAAATCAACAACCTCTCCAAGCTCATAATTTTTCTGCTGTTTCTCATCAAGCGAAATATACTTTGCGTCAGCCAAGCCAAATTGCGTTCCCTTGAACGCTGGCCCGCCTTTTCCCCTGCGCCTTGACCTTATTCGCCTTCCCATCATATAACACCTAATTTCATTGCTATTTCGTCTGCCTTGAATCTCTTTTCAAGCGGTTTTACTAAAACCGTCATAAAATATTACCCGCGCTGTTGCTTGGTAATATTTGCCTGGCGGCATAGAAAACCAAACTCAAATCACTCCCAGTTTCATTGCTATTTCGTCTGCCTTGAATCTCTTTTCAAGCTTTACAATTGCTTTTTTCCTTCCTTTCATGTCTCTTACAATATTCACTTTCCTTATTTTAACGCCATACATTGTTTCAATTGCTTTCTTGATGCTTGCCTTGTTCGCATTGTCCGAAACAACAAAACAAAGCTTGTTCTGCGCTTCAATCATGCCAACTGCTTTTTCCGTAATCAGCGGATAAAAAATAATTGCAGTGTCAACGCCGCTCTTTGCCAGTTCCTGCGTGCTCGCAAATTTTGCTTCTGCCCTTGCAGGCACTGCTTTTGCAGGAACAGTTTTTGCCTCTTGCTTTGGCGCATGCGCTGCCTCAACATTTTTTTGAACAGCAGCCTTGCTAAGGCTGGCGAACGGCTTTGCTAAAGCCGGCAAATGTGCAAGCTTTTCGCTGTTGCTCAAAGCTTGGATTTGCCTGTTGGCAAAGTTTGGCTGGTGAATATGCAACCTCTTGCGGAGCTTGGATTTGCCTGTTGGCAAAGTTTTCTTAAAGCTGGCGAATACGCCTCCCTTTGCGGGGATTTCTTTCGCAGTTTCCTTTTTTTTTCCCGCAGGCTTTTGCGCCAACAGCTTTTTTTTGCCAGCTTTTTTTTCTTTCCTTTTTGCCATAATTATTCACGTTAGTTTATTCAATTTTTTTCTGCAAATTTTTTTTCAATCTCTTTCAGCGCGCCTTCAGTGTAAAGCGCCAGCCTTCCCGCAAGCGCTCCAGGCGCAAGCAATCCAGCATTCAAATTGCGCGCTTCAATTACATCTACTCCTTCGAGATTTCTCGCTGCCTTTGCTGCAACAGAGTTTTTTCCCAAAACAACCAACACGCTTTTTCTCTTTTTGTATTTTCTTCCGCGCTTTCTTCCCTTGCCGGCGCGAATTTCCCTTTTTGATTTTGCTCTTTCAACATCTTCAAGAATTCCAAGCTTTTCAAAAATGCTTGCTATCTCTTTTGTTTTTTTCAATTCTTCAAACTTGTCCTCAATGACCAATGGCAATTTTGCATTGCCAAACAAATGGCCTCGTTTCCTTACTATTTCCTCTTTTCCGCTCGCTGCAATAGCGCTCCCCAAAGCAAGCTTTTTCTCTTTCTTGTTTATTTTTTCCCTTAATACTTTTTCAACAACAGGAGGATGCGCTGCCGGACCGCCAACAGCCTGTGCAATTCCTGCGACATTTCCCGCAAGCAATCCCCTGCGGTTCTTCAGCCTTGGCAATCTTGCCCTTCCAGTGTTGATTGTTTTTGCATAATTTGGCAAATATCTCGCGCCCCTGTACAATGCAGTATTCCATCTTCCGGCCTTTATCATTGCGCCTTTCGGCTGCTTTTTCGCGCTTTCACTAGCCAATACAGCGCGTTTTATCAATGCAGGGTCAAATGCAGCATCAAATGCTTTCGGCAGCTCGATGTCACGCATTTTTTTTCCATCCAAACCAAAAACGCTTGCCTTCAAAAAAAACACCTTTAAACTTTAGCTTTTGCTGCCTCTGCAATCTCGTCAGCAACGCTCTTTTTTTCCTGCTTAACTTCCTTTTCCAGCTTTATTTTCTGCACCTTGAAATCTTCCTCTTCTTTTTGCGTTTCCTCTTTTGTAGAAATAAAACTTATTTCAGAAAGCTCAATATGATGCTCGTCAACCGGCCTAATTGCAGTGCGCAATGCAATGCAGCGCTTTGTTACTCCCGGAACGCTTCCCGCAAGAACAACAGCATCATTTTTTATCAAGCCAAAATTTGCAAAACCGCTCTTTGGATTCAATGCCTTTACGCTATCACCCATAATCATGATTTTTTTTCCATATTCAGTGCGCGTCTGATAACCCAATTGGCCCGCTCTTGCAACAGTCCACATGACTGTTGGCGGATGCCATGGCCCAATGCTTCCGACAATTCTTTCTGTCTTTGCCTTTCTGCGCTGTTTCTTTACATTATGCCTCTGGATTACTCCTTCCATTCCCCTGCCGCGAGAAACAGCCTTCACATCAATAATCTGCTTTTCAGCAAAAACATCCTGCAAATGCAAATCCTTTCCAAATTTTTCCTTTGCAAAAGCCAATTGTTTTTCAACATTGCCAGACAAAGAAATTTCCGCAACATCCGGCCTTTTTTTCCCAAAGCCAGTCAAAAACGGCTGCGTATGCACCAACAACCGCACTACAGCAATCTCGTTTTTAATTTTTTCCAAATCCTCAACAGTCTTGCGCTTTTTTTCCTCTTTCTTCTTTTTCGATTTCTTTTGCTTGAAAGCAACAATCTTTCTCAATAAATGCTTTTCCGGTTTTTCAACAGTAATTTCAGTAAGCGTCTTCAACCCATGAGGGCTATTGCCATAAGCGCGGATTCCAAAAACCTTTATCGGAGGGCACTCAATTACAGTGCATGGAACAACAATTTCCTGGCCATAAGAAGGAGACTTGTTGTACGCATTTTTGCCCATAACATGCAGCATTCCAGCCTTGTAACCAAAAAAATTCAATGGCTTTGCAATGCCATCTTTCAATTTTGGAAAAGTGCTAAAACTAGGCGTTTCGCGCGCCGCGCGCTTTCTCGGATAAAAACCCTTGGACCCTGTATGTGGCCTTGACTTCTTTGGCATTTACAAATACCTTTGAACGTTCAATCCAGCCTTTTTAAGGCTGGCGAAAATACAACCTTCGGTTATATATGCGCCGGAGCGCATTGTATGTCTCTCCGTTGCCACCAGAACAACGAAAAAAACAAAAGCGAAACAAACTGTAACAGCCTTTTCGGAGAAAAGCCTGGGGAAAAAGGCACTTCGTGCAAAAGGCTGGCGAAAAATGCCTTTCGGCGGAATTATAAAAGCCGGTTAATGAAAAACAAATTTGCTTGTTTTTCTGGCATTTATATCCGCAGCGGTTCGCTGCCGATACAGTCTACGCTTTTCCAAAGCACCGAACAAAACAATATAATGCTCTAATATTCAACGCTTTGAATATATTATACCTTAAAAAACAAAGTATTTAAAGGAATCGCTACCCTAAAACACGCTATTTTTGTAGAATAAGTTCTAAAA
>CAYOAS010000064.1:0-7400 GCA_964402015.1 uncultured archaeon
TATTTTTTTGTGTGATCTAATGTAATCCATTGCTTTGGTTTGCCTTTTGTTTAGCGTGGTTTTTTCAACAGTTTTTTTTGCTGCCATTTCAAAAATTATTCTGAAGAATTCTTTTGAAATCAAGAATTCTGGTTCTTTGAGGTTTTTTTCTTTCATTGTTCTGATGATTTTTGAGATTCCCGAGCCTATTCCTTCCATGTAGCCATAGTCTTTTAGCATTTGGTAAATGACTGGGTTTCTTTGAATTGAAAATGTTCCTAAAAGTTCTTTGGTCATTCCTTCTGGCAGGCCGCCTGGATTGGTTATTTCTAAGCGGTCATCAAAAATGCTTAATTGCACTTCGTTCTTGTTGAAGTAGTCCCTGTGGGCAACTGCATTGATTATTGCTTCTCTTATGGCTTCTTCTGGCAGTGCTGGTATTTCTGTTCTTTTTATGCCAGCTATTACGAATTCTTTTGGTGTAAATCTTCGCACGAAATTCATTGCATGCTCTATCATTTGCGGCAAATTGCCTTTTGCGTCCTCGTAGGCAAGCACTTTTATTGGCTGGTTGCCATCAAAGCGAACGAGTTTTATTTGTGCGTATTGGTAAAATTGTTGCGTATCTTTGGCAAAGAACAGTATTCCCGCGCTTTTGATTTTAAAATCTGGCTGGAACGAAGCCAGTTTTTTGCTTGTGAAAAAATCTTTCAATGAATGGCTGTTTAAGTAATCTGGCTGGTTTCTTTTTTCTAAATATGCCGTTACTTTTGTTGTGTCAAGGTCTTCTATTTTTGCGTTGGGCTCTATTGATTCTTCGAAAAGTAAAATTTGGCGGTTTCTCAAGAACTCCAAGATGCTTTGCCCTTCAAGCTTTTGGATAGTGCTGCCTATCCGCACAAAAATAACCCCTTCTACTGTATGGAAAACAGTGGAATCTGCTTTGTGGACTGCAATTACAAGTATTTTTTTCTTGTCAATTATGTGAATTTTCACATTTATTATTGGCGAAGGATGAATTGTGGCGTTCGAGTTGGAGATTCTTTGCTGTATCAGGTCAGGATTTTCTTTTATCCCCTCTATTGCCCCTTTGTCACTAACTCCTAAAATCAACAGGCCGCCCTGCGTATTGGCAAAAGCCGAGATTATTTTTGCAATCTCTTGAACGCTGTGAAAAGACTGCTTTAACTCAACCTCTGCATTTTCGCCCTCGGTAATTATGCGTTTCAGATTTTCAATATCCACGTAACCAACTTACTTTAAATTTACATAAAAAGATATTTAAAGTAATCTTAAAGTAAAATTTAAGTGTTTTTAAGTAACTTTCTTTATAAAGAGCAATTCGACAATGTAAAGAGCATTTGTTCTTCGTTGTAGTAGTCGGTGGCATTCGCCGTCAAAGTGAGGGCGGAACAACTTTTTTAATACAAACCATTTACCCTCTTTTTGGGTTAAAATGCTTAGAAATTGGTGCTATTGCCAACTGTTTTTCTGGCGATAACCTCATCATCGCCAATTATACTATACAAAAGATAAATTAGTTAATGGTTTATTTTGCGATTGCAATAAAAAGGACGATTAACGCAACAAGAATGAATGCTGTTGAACGGAAATTTTTGTGGTTTTGCCTCTTGTTCAATTGCTGCAGAATAAAAGCAATTAATGCAAGGCTCAATGGCAAGCCAATAAGCGCGCGCAGCGCGGAAGCAAAAGGCAATTGAAAAAAATTAAATAATTCTGCTGGAAAAAACAGCCACAGAACAGGATTGCCAAAGCGCGGTTGCCCTGCAATGTTCGCCGGAGAAACAAAATTATACTGCGGGAAAACAGCAGCAGTATCTGGCTTTAGCAGCAGAAAGCGCGGTGTTTCAAAAGCAATGGAAAAATTGTTGTTAATCGTCCGTGCTTGTTGCTCGCTGAAATCAAGCATCTTGCGCTGCTTGTCAATAGCCAAAAAAACTCTTTTGTCTTTTTCAACAAGCTGTTTTGCATCAAGAACAATATTTTCTCCCGCAGCAGAAGCGTTTGCTTCAAAATATTGCAGCCACTGCAACAGCACGCCTTTTGCAAACAATTTTGCGCCACCTGAAAAATCCAGCAATTCCTGCAATTCTAACAAATCTTTTTCGCTGTAAACCGGAACAATCTGCGCTGCTGCATTGTAAAACTGCGGCAAAACCAAAACTGCAACTACAAGAAAGACAAGCGTTGCATTCAAATTTCCCAATGATTTTTTCAATTCAGAAAAGAAAACACCTGAAAGCAGTGCAAAAGGCATTGCAAGCAAAAAAGCAAAACGCCAATAATTGTCGCCGCTCGTCAAAGGCATTGCAACAAACAAGCCGATGCAAAACCATGCAAGCAAAAACAATTGCTCTTTTTTTGCAGAAAAAAAACAATATAACGCGCCAAAAAAAACAGCCAAAACAATTGCGCCAAAGTATTGCCAGAAAGAAGCGCTCGCGCTGCTTGACCCAGTAGCGTTAATCAATCCAAACAATCCTGCAAATTCCGAAAGATTTTTTTGACTTGCAAAAAAAACAATAAAAAACAATATTGCAAAAACAACTGAAATTTTGATAAAGTTTTTTGCCTCGACTGTTATTTTTCTTTCAAAAACAAGCTGGAAAACCACAAACGCAAGCAGAACCAGCAGCGCAAGAAGCGCGACAAGCTTGTGCGACAAAAATAACAGCAATAGCATTGCAATCGCAAGCAAGAGATTTTTTGTGCTTTTTTCCGCGCGAAGGAAAAAATAAAAAAACAACGGCAAAAAGCAAAGCGCTGTAGTGGTTTTCCAAAAACCGTTCAGCAAGCGCATTGAAACAGGCGCAATAAGAAAAAAAATTACTGAAACCAACGCTGCCTCATTATTCTTTAGCAACTGCCTTGCCAATAAAAATACTCCAATTGCAGAAAGCGCTGCAAACACTGCTGCAGCAATTTTTATTCCAGAAACAGTGCCGGCAAACAATGAAAAAAAAGCTGCTGCCAAAAAGAAAATTGGCGGGTATTCAAGAATGCCTGCCGGCAAAAAGCCTGTTTTTTGTATTGATTCCACGCCGCGCAAGTAGTATGCTGCATCCTGACTTTGGAGCATTGGGTTTTGGAACAAAAAAAACAGGCAAACCAAGAAAAAAACTGAAACCAGCAATGCAAGAAGCATTGCGGTTTGCTTTGAAGAAAAGGGCATTACATTAACTTGTTTAAAAGTTATTTTAAGGGTTTGTTGCTGAAACAACAAAAACAGTTACGAATCGAGGAGCCGGATTATGGGCATGTAAGCCTTCTGGTTTTTTTGCTACCAACCCGCAGCATTTTGCGCTTTATAACATGACTGGTAGTAGTATTAATCAGTCTTTTATTAACCATTTTTAAAACTGCCATTTTGGTTCCCCCTCCACAAGTTTATGCAATATTGTATATTTTATATTACCTCTTGCCTTTAAGCTTTATCATTTTTCTTTTTAGCGTGAGCGTATTTGTGCTGTTTGCAATGGGCTGAAGCTAAAGGATAAAACCAATTTTTCTTTTTGGGATAAACTTTAGACCTTTCTAATCCTGTTTTCTCTTTTGGATGGACTGGGGACTTTTCTCTTTGCAAAAGAGAAAAGCTTAGCCCCGAAGAGAATAACAATCAGAAGTTTATATTCTCTTAATGCTTAAGTCTCGTTTCTTTTTGTATGATTATTAGAAGTGCTAACTGGTTAATATTTTTTTGCTTTAAAAGTAGTTTTTTTGGGTTTTGTTGGTTAGATTTTGCTTTCGGGGAATATTGCGTCTTCTGCCAGTGGGATTTTTTCTAGTATTTGTGTTATTGGGTTTTTTCCGCCGAATGCGTTTAGGCAGTTTTTGCATACCCATCTTCTTTGTGTTGTTCTGAATACGATTTTTTTTCTTTTCCTGTTTGTAGAGAAACATAGGAAACAGGGGGGATTTATTGGTGTTGGTTTTGTGAGTGTGGTTGTTTGGTGCATTTTTCATCTTTCTTCTTCTTTTTTGTTTTTTAGGCGTAATAGTTCCCAGAATATTGGGAATTCTTTTTTTAGTTCGAGGTCTGTTTTTTGGGCCAAGAGTAATGCTACTTGTTTGGCTGTCATTTGTTCAATTGTATTAACTGTTAGAGTTTGCTGTAGTTCCAATCAATTCACCTGGTTTTTGCTTTTTTTTTATTTCAATCGCCTTTTAGCATTATAAAAAGATTTCTATTCTTGAAAGTTTTGCAAGTTGTTTTCTTGCATTATCTTTTAGTTTTTGGAATTTGTAATTTATTGTATTCATTTTTTCACCTTATGTATGCCCTGTTTGGGTTGCTTATAAGCTTTCATTCACTGGTTTCGTGGAAAACAGTGAACAAAAATTTAAATACCTGCGAAAAGAGAATTGGTTTTGGAGTGATTTTTTTTGGTTGAAACAGGGGATAAGTTTGACAGTCGTTTGGTTAAAAATTTTGATTTTTCTTTGGAGCTGGATGAGCAAAAGCTTTCCAGTTTTTTGGCGAAGGCAAAGATGCCTTTGGATTTGGTTCCGGAACAAGCCCTGCATGAACTTGGGTGCGGCAAGCTGGTTGACAGCGAATTCGTAATCAATAATGCGGGCTTGCTTTTTTTCTCAAAAAAACCCCAAACGAGAATCAATCAAGCTTTCATTAGCTGTTTCCGCTATAAGGCAAATTCAATGCAATTAATGATAGCAAAAGACTTTGAAGGAGACCTATGCAACCAAGTTGATGAAGCTGAAGCGTTTGTGAAACTGCACACTCGCACTGCTTTCAAGTTTGACGGCTTCAAAAGAATCAACGTAGAAGAATACCCCTATACTGCAATTAGAGAAGCAATCATTAATGCTGTATGCCACAGGGATTACAGCATTGACAACAACATTATTGTAAATATTTTTGATGACAGGGTTGAAGTCATTTCGCCTGGCAGCATTCCAAACAATTTACAAATAGAACAAGTCAGAGGCAAGAGCGTTCCACGCAATTGGTTAATCGCAAACCTTTTCAGAAAAATTGGAGAAATAGAAAAAGCAGGAACAGGATTAAACAGAATGGACGAACTAATGCTAGTGCACGGCTTAAAAAAACCGGAATACGAAGCAAACCAAGCATTGTTTGAAGTAACCTTCCACGGCCCAAAAGAAAAGATTTTTGATTTGGTTAAGCCTTCAAACGAAACTGATTTGCGAGAATTGGGTTTGAATAAAAGACAGTTCAAAGCTCTTGCAATAATGTTTAATGAAAACCAAGTCATGACTAATGAAAAGTACAGGGGCTTGTTTAATGTTTCAAGGCAGAGTGCGACAAGAGATTTAACAGAATTAGTAAAACACGGTTTGATTGAAGAAAAAGGCGGAAGCAAATACACTCACTATTCTGCAAAACGCTGAGGCGCAAAACCTTTAATTGAGTCACAACACCTTTGAGGCGCGAGAACAAAAAATGGGGCGCAAGTGAGGCGCAAAAAACAAGGCAAAAAAAGCCGCGTATAAACAAAAAAGCCCAATCTCTGCCTTTAAGAGAAAAAAAAGCGAATCTAGTCAATCCAATAAAAAAGCGACAGCGTGGGAACAACCAATTCCTAAAAGCACGCCTTTTCCAAAGAGAAAAAACCCATAGAATATAGGCCTATCTTTTTCTTTATTCGTTTTTTTTTAGTTACATTCTTGTGTCTCTGATGTTTCTAGTATGATTGCTTGGTTTATTGTTTGGTATGGTTCTATTGTGCCGTTTAGTTTGATTTGGATATTTTTTAGGTCTTCTATGGTTTTCCAGTTTGCGTATGGGGTTATTTGGTTGCTTTCTGTGAAAGTTATTTGTAGGTTGTTATAGTCAAATGTTCTGAAGAATGCGCAGGATTTGTTGTTTTTTTTGATTGTGTCGTTTAGGATTTTGTTTTTGATTTCATTTAATTCGATGGAATAGATTTTTAGGGGGTATCCTGTTTTGTTTTCGAAAGTCAGGGCGTATATGTTTTCATTTGTGTCGCTTGTTTTTTGATTAATTGTTGGGCCTTGTATGTTTTGGTTTATTGGTTTTTCTGTGGTAATATTTCTTTTTATTCTTGTTTTTGTTGTGAATTTTCCGAAGTTGAATCCGCTTATTGTTGTGTTATATACTATTTTTAGTCCTGTGTTGTCATCTGTTTTTTGCAGGTATATTGCTTCATTGTAGGTTGGTTCCATTATTTCAAAATATCCGTTCATTGGTAGTATTTTTTCT
Organism: uncultured archaeon; assembly: GCA_964402015.1. GTDB lineage: Archaea > Iainarchaeota > Iainarchaeia > Iainarchaeales > JAGVWC01 > CAYOAS01. Next base: position 6,203 of record CAYOAS010000064.1, read on the forward strand.
TTGGAAAACAATGGGATTAATGGGGGGTTTAGGTCGATTTGTATATTTTCTATGCTTGCAATCATGTAGTTGAAATCTGCATCGAGGATTTGTATTCTTTCTGGCATGGGTGTTATTTGGATTTCTTCTATTTGTGATTGGAAATTTACTCGTGGGCTAAAAAATGGAATGAGTACTGTTTGATTGACTAGTATGAAAATTCCTGCTGCAAATATCCATTTTACTGAATATTCCACTACTTTTTTCTTGTACCAGGTATTAGCTAAAAAAATGAGAACTATCGATATGGCTAGGAACATGACCACGTCAGGTGAAAAGAAGACTATGAAAAATACTATTAACCAAAATGCAACAAATGACAATGAGAATACTCCTAAAAAGGAGTCAATACGCCTTCCCCCTTTTGTTATCAATAACCCATTAAAAATAACTGAAAAGAATAATAGAATAGCCAAAATTGTTAATTGCAATAAAAAGGCAAGCGTAATGCTTGTTAATAATAAAATTATGCCGAGGATGATCAAGTTACATAAAAAAAGTATTGCATCGGTCTTATGCATTGATAAGAATTTAATCACCCTGGACTTTTTGTTAATCTCCATATAAATCCGCTTTCTTTAAGGTTATCTAAACCTTATGATTTTCAATCTGGCCGTGTAAACAAAAAATCATTACCCAAAAAAGAACCAAAAGTTTTTTACAACCAGCTCAAAAAACACTATTACACTTCCTAAAAAACCAATGCCCCTCCAGCTCTCTCGTTCTTTCCTATGCTTTGTTGCTTGCACGCGGCTCCTTGCAATTCGAAAATTTTTTCCCTTTTTTCATTGTTTTCAGGACGTCTTCATCTGTCAGGTCTGTCCAGTGTTTGTAGGCTTGGGCGACTGCTTGGAAGTGGGGTGGTGTTTCCAAGCAGATTGTTGTTGCTTCTTTTCTCATTTCTTGCAAAACATTTGGGCCTGCAACTGGCACTGCAATGATTAATTTCGCTGGTTTTTTGTTTTTGATTGTTTTTGTTGCTGCTTGCATTGTTGAGCCCATTGCTAGGCCGTCGTCAACCAAGATTACTGTTTTGTTTTTTAGTTCTGGCAGTTTTTTTCCTTTTCTCAGTGTTTTTATTCTTCTTTTGATTTCTTTTATTTGTTGTTTTTTCAGTTCTTCTTGTTGTTTGCGGGTAATGCCGTAGTATTGAATTATT
>CAYOAS010000065.1:0-7361 GCA_964402015.1 uncultured archaeon
TATTTGAATGAAAATTTTTTGGCACCACAGGGAGTCGAGGCAAAACTCGCAACAGTTAACACTTTCGGCAACGCGCTTTACAAAGTTGGAGTTGATATTTTCAAGGACGGCAACAAGCTGCAGTCCACAAGCGTTTTTGTGACACAGGACGGCAACCTTGTAATGCTGCAGGCACCATTGAATCTCAATGAAAAAATTCCAGAACAGCCTGCGCAGACTGACACTACAGCACAGACTTCTTCATACAAGGATATAACGCCACAAGCAAGCGCTCAATTGGAAGCATTCGTTGTTTCCAATTGCCCGTACGGTTTGCAGATGCAGCGCATTCTCGCACCAATAGCAACTGGCCTCGGGGCAAACATTGAAGTGCGTTATATTGGTGCTATTGAAAACGGAAAAATAACATCCATGCACGGCGATGAGGAAGCACAGGAAAATTTGCGCCAGATTTGCATCAGGGAAGAACAACCGACAAAATACTGGCAGTACGTCTCCGAATACATGAAGAAAGGCGAAACTGAAGCCTCTCTTACAGCAGCAGGAATCGACAAGGCAAAACTAAACACCTGCATGACTGATTCCTCGAAAGGATTGAAGTATGCGCAGGCAGACTTTGATTTGGCAAACGCTGGTGGAGTGAGCGGTTCTCCGACATTGTTCCTTAACGGTTCGCAGGTCAGCGAATTCGAGTTCGGGGCAGAAAACGGTGCAACCGGAAGCGAGAGGTCGGCAGAAAACGTCAAAAACCTCTTGTGCTACGGTTTCACTACAAAGTCGGCAGCATGCTCTGCAACACTCGCTAAAGACAATGCTTCAACAGGAATTTCAGAACAATACTCTGGTGGAACAGCCAGCGGCGGAAGCTGCGGCTGAAGCAACAAAATCTTTTAAAGCTTTTTCCCCATGTTTTTTGCATGGGGAAAATTAATCTTTTTCTTTTTCTGTTCGTTTTTTTTATTGCTTTCAGCGGTTGCATTCAGCAAAGCGCAACGCAGCAATCCATTGCAGAAACCGCAAGGCAGGCGTGCATTGAATTGTGCAATTCAGAAAAAGCAAAAGGAACAGATTTTTCCAATGGCCCCTGCATCGGAAATCCTTTGAAGGAAGCAAGCGATTTTGTCTGCGATATTGCACACAATCCGCGCACTGCAATTGACAATCTGCAGGAAAACCAGTGCAGCGCTTTTCGCGAGGGAAAAGCGCGTTATTTTGTGGAACTGGACATGCAGTGCAATTTGTTCCGTGTTGTTTGATTTTTTCCCAAGCGGAGCGTTTAAATTGTTTTGCGATTAATTTTTTTCAGGTGGTTTTTTTTGAATGTTGTTGTTTATGGTACGCAGTCCTGCCCTTATTGTCATATGGCAAAGGATTTTTTGGCAGAGCATAAGATAAAGTTCAGGGATGTTGATGTCGGAAAAGACCCAAAGGCTGCCGCGGAAATAGTGAAAAAAAGCGGCCAGACCGGAGTTCCAGTAATTGATATTGGCGGAAAGATAATAGTTGGTTTTGACAGGGAAGCTATTGTTGAAGCGCTTGGCATAAAAGAATAAGGTTTTTTCAATGGCAAAATATGGGATAATTCACGAGCGCGAAAAATGCATTGGCTGTGGCAGTTGTGCGGTGATTTGCCCTTCCAATTGGGAAATGGCTGAAGACGGGAAAAGCAAGCTGAAAAAAACTGAATTGAGTGAAATTGGCTGCAACAGGGAAGCAGCGGAAAGCTGTCCCGTAACCTGCATCAAGATAATTGAAAATCGCAAAAAGCAGTAAAAACCCCCAGACTGCTTTTTTTTTAATTCTAATTGTTGTATTTTTATAAGTTAGTTGGTGGAACAAAAAATGAATTATGTAGCAAAACAAGTTGAGAATGACTCTTTTTTTGCGCCTGTTTGTTTTACTGACCTTTCTGCCATTCAGATTGTTCCAGAGGTTTTTGGCAAAAGCCTTGATTTCAGGAAAATAAAAACAGATACTGAAATCGGCGGCTTCAAGTCAAAATTGCCGATTGCAATGCATGTTTCCCCAGGCACTATTGCTTCTGATGGTTTTGAAAAGCTCGCGCTTGGTGCAGCGCTTGCTGGCATTCCCTTGATTGTGGAAGAAAATTCTTTTGTTTCTTTTGGCGTAAAGGCACTAAAAGAAAAACTAAAGCCTTTTTCTTCCAATTCCAAAAAATTTGGCGCTCTAGTAATTCAGGCAAATATCCATGATTTGCAATTGAAGGCTTTTGAAAAGGCAAAGGAATTCGGCGCAACCTGCTTGGAATTGTCGCTTGGCAGCTGTGCAAGCATTGGCTGTTGCGCTGGAATGAAAACTGCTGACCCCAAAGAAGCGGAGCGTTTTGAAAAAGCTGGTTATATTGTTTTCAAGGAAAACAGCGCATCGCATTGTTATTCCTCGCCTGCAAATGTTTCCGAGGAAGAGCTTGGTGAAAAGCTTGTGAAATATTCCGGGCTTGATTTGCCGATTTGGGTAAGGGTTTCAGCCGGAGCAGGAATTACAAAATTAATCCAGTTATTGCAAAAGATAAAGCGAGAAAATGAAATTCCATTGAATTGCCTTACTGTTGACGGCTTGTGCAACAGTGCTTCCTTTTCACAGTTGCATGCTGTAAAAGGATGCGGCTTGCCAAGCGCTGCATTGTTTGGCGTTCTGGAAGACAAGCCGTCTTTTGACATTGTTTTGGCCGGGGATTATTCCACTAGCGAGGATATTGCAAAGGCTTTGATGCTTGGTGCAAAGGCTGTCGAATTGCCGGAAAACTGTTTTGCAGAGGCAGCAAACGCAGCCAAGGAAGGAAAAAAGAATTGCGTTGAATGCCTTGCAAAAGCGCTTGAGCGCGAACTGCAATTGGTTTGTTCAATGCAACGCGTTGAATCCGTTGAGGAATTGCACCGCAAGAAAAAGAATTTGTTTGCCTTGAGCAAGGAAGCTGGAGATTTGTTTGGAGTTTCCTGCAACCCGAAAACCTTTCTCTGAATGCTGCTGGTTTTTATGAAAAAACAAAAAGTTTCCGAAACAAAAGGCGAACAGGGAATTGCCTTTGGCGTAATGGAAGGAACAATCCTGTTAATGGGCTTAATGCTTGGAATGAGCGTGACAAACAACCGCGAAGTTACTGTAATCGCTTTGCTTGTAACTGCTCTTGCAGACGCGCTTGCAAATGCCGCTGGCTTGCATGTTTCACAGGAAGCCGAGGGGCACCATGATGAAAAAGAGGTTCTCGCATCGACTGTTTATTGCTTTGCCGCAACATTCCTCGTAATGGCTTTTCTTGCTGTCCCGATAATTCTATTTGAAAACTATTCCAATGCAATAATGGTTTCAAGCGCTTTCGCAATAATTATTTTGGGTGCTTTGGGTTTTTTTGTTGCACAAAAGAGAAAAGAAACAGCCTGGAAGATTGCACTCGAATACATTCTCATGGGCGTTGGGATAGCAACTGTTTCCTATTTCCTCGGGGTAATTGTCGGATCGCTGATATGACAATCAGAATTTGCATTGGGCTTGCCTTCGATATTAAAGCGGCCATTCATTGATGTTTTTTTCCCAGAGCCGGATTCCTATTGTTTGCTTTTTGCAATGAATGCTTTTGCTTTTTCAATGTCAAGTTTTCTTTTGTTGCTGTTTTTTTTCAGGCTGCTGCTTGCGTCAACGCCGAATGGCTTCACTGCATTAATTGCTTTTTCCACGTTTTCTGGGTTCAGTCCGCCTGCAAGAAAACAGGGCTTTTTGGTTTTTTTCACTATTTCCGCGCTTGTTTTCCAGTCATGTGTTTTGCCCGTGCCCCCAGTTCCTTTTGCTGTTGCGCTGTCCAATACAAAAAAATCAACAGTGCCTGAAACCAGTTCAATCAACGCAAGTGTTTTTGCAATATTGCCTTTTTTTATGGGAATAGTTTTCATAATTGCAAGCTTTGGCAAAAGTTTTTTCAGCTTCAACAATTCTCTTTTGTTGCATTCTCCCGCAAGCTGCACTGAATTGCAGCCGATGAAAGAGCAAAGCCCCGCAATTTTTTCTGCTTTTGAAAGCTCTGTCAATGCAACAATGTTTTTTCCATGCAGTGCATATGCAATTTTTTTTGCTTGTACCCTGCCAATGTTGCTTGCCGAGCGTTGTATTTCAACAATCAATCCAATGAGGTCAGCGCCAGCTTTTTTTGCTGCAAGAGCGTCTTGAATGCTTGTTATGCCGCAGATTTTTAGTTTTGCCATTGAAAACACTTTATCGGGTTATTGCATGCTGTTGCTTTCTTTTGCAAGCTGGCAAAGCTTTTGCATTGCTTTGCCTTCTTCAATTGCCTTTGCAGCTTTTTCAACGCCTTCTTTTATTGTTCTGGCTTTTCCGTTTGCATAAATGCCTGCGCCAGCATTCAATGATATAAAGTCTTTTTTCGGGCCATGCATTTTGTTTTCAAAAATTGCCCTTATTTCCAAAGCAGCCTGTTCCGGGGTTTCAACTTTCAATTGTTCCTCTTTTGCCCTTGCAAAGCCAAATTGTTCCGGCGAAACCTCAAACGTGCCAATCTTTTTGCCTTTCACTTCAAAAACACTGGTATTGCTGCACAAGCTGATTTCGTCAAAGCCATCAAGGCCGTGCACTACGAGCGCGTGCTTGATTTGCAATCCGGCGAGTGCTGCTGCAATCTTTTCCGCGAGCGCCTGGTCAAAGCAACCCAATAGCATTGTTTGCGCGTTTGCAGGGTTTGTCAATGGGCCGAGAATGTTGAATATTGTCCTTATGCCAAGCATTTTTCTTGCAGACATTGCGTGTTTCATTGCGGGATGATGGCAAGGCGCAAAAAGGAAAGCAATCCCGATTTTTTCAATAAGCCTTGCGTTTTGTTCTGGGTTCAAATCAATTTTTACGCCAAGCTTTTCAAGCACGTCTGCCGAACCGCTTTTGCTTGAAACTCCCCTGTTGCCGTGCTTTGCAACAAGGCAGCCTGTGCTTGCCGCAACTATTGCAGCTGCAGTGCTTGCATTGATTGCGTTTTTTTTGTCTCCTCCAGTGCCGACAATGTCAAGAAGGTCTTCTTTAACATTGGGTTTTACTTCCGCAACAACAGCGCGCATGCTTTCTGCAGCGCCTGCTATTTCTTCGGCTGTTTCGCCTTTTTCAGCAAGCGCTTTGAGAAAGGCGGCAAGCAACCCGGTTTCAATTTTTCCTGACATTATTTCGTCAAATAACTGCCTTGTTTCAAGCCTGCCCAAATCCTTTCCCGCCGCAACGCGCGCTGTTGCTTCTTCAATCAATTTTATCACACAGCTTTATCAGGTTTTCAATTATTTTTCCGCCTTCTGTTGTCAGAATGCTTTCAGGGTGGAATTGCACGCCTTCAATAAAGTGCTTTTTGTGCCTTATTGCCATGACTTTTTCGTCTTTGCTGTAGGCACTGACAGCAAGGCATGCTGGAATTCGCTTTCCTGCAAGGCTGTGGTATCTTCCGGCCTGGAAAGGGTTTTCGATGCCACTGAAAATTGTTTTTCCGTCGTGAAAAATATTGCTTGGCTTTCCGTGCACTGTTTCTTTTGCTTTGCCGACAATGCCGCCGAATGCTTCAAGGATTGCCTGGTGGCCAAGGCAAACCCCGAAAATAGGCAGCCTGCCAGCATAATATTTTATTGCCTGCATTGAAATGCCTGCTTCTTTTGGGTTTCCAGGGCCAGGGCTTATTACAACAAGCTTTGGCTTGAGCTCTTTTACAGTGGAATTTATTTTTTCCATTGGCACATTGTTCCTGTAAACAATGCATTTGCAGCCGCGCTTTTCAAACTCGTCAACAAGATTGTAAGTAAAGCTGTCAAAATTGTCGATGACAAGAACATTCATTTTGATGCATCCCCTATAGAATCCGCAAGCCTTATGGCTGCAAGGCATGCCATTGCCTTGTTTTGTGTTTCCAGAAACTCTTTTTCTGGCACTGAATCAAAAACAATGCCTGCGCCTGCCCGAATGAATGCAGTGCTTTTTTTGATTCTCATGCTTCTTATTACTATTGCGCTGTCAAAGTTTCCGGCTGGAGTCAAATAGCCAATGCTGCCACCGTAAAAGCAGCGCTTGGTTTTCTCGTAGCGCCTTAGTAGTTCCATTGCTTTTACTTTTGGCGCTCCAGTCAATGTGCCCATGTTCATGCATGCAAGGTATGCATGCAGGGCGTCAAGGTCTGGCTTGAGCCTGCCTGAAACGTTTGATACAAGGTGCATTACGTGCGAGTATTTTTCAACAGAATGGACTTTGTCAACTATCCTGCTTCCAGGCACTGAAACTTTTGCAACATCGTTTCTTGCAAGGTCAACAAGCATTGTGTGCTCTGCAAGCTCTTTTTCGTTTGTTTTCAGTTCGTTTTCATAGCGCGAATCCAGTTCCGGGTCAATTTTGCCTTTTACAATGCCTCTTGGCCTTGTGCCTGCAATCGGCCTGATTTCAATTATTTTTTGTGCAGTGCCTTCGACTTTGATGAATGTTTCCGGGCTGCTTCCAAGCAATATTCCTGTTTTTGTGCGCATGAAAAACATGTAAGGGCTTGGATTCAGTTTTCTCAAAGCAGAGTATATTGCAAGCGGCATTGCTTTTGTTTTCACTGAAATTGTCCTGCTTGGCACAATCTGGAAAACATTGCCGAGCAGAATGTGTTTTTTGCATTTTTGCACAATTGAAATAAATTCTTTTTTGCTGCAATCCGTTGTTGTTTTCAGGCATTTGCTTTCCTTTGTTTTTGCCTTTGTTTGTGTTTTCATCAGCATTTCTTGCAGGGTTTTTTCAAGGCGCGCAATTTTTTCAGCGCATCTTTGCAGTTCTTTTTCATTGCCTTTTCCTGTTTTGAAAGCGTTTGCAATCAGCGTTATTTTTTTTTTGCAGTGGTCTACTGTAAAAAGATTGTCCAAGAAAAGCATTTCATAATCAGGGTCTTTGAGCAAATCCGCTTTATTTTTTGGCAGGTTTTCAAACTGGTCAATGAAATCATAGCTTATTGCCCCAAACAAGCCGCTGCTTGCTGGAAATTTTTTGCCGAACGGCTTGAACCTGAATGCAATTGCCCTTAAAATATCTGCATGGGTTTTTGTCTTGAGCCTTTCCTGTTCGCTTGCAATGCCCTCTTTTGGCTTCAGTTTTCCGGATATCCTGTTTTTTTTTATTTGCAGGGAATCGCAGAAACCAAGGCTGTTTGCAAGGCATTCAAGAAATCTTTTGCCTGTTTCATTCAGGGCAATTATTTCAAATTTTTCGCCTTTGCCTGTTGCTTTCAAGCAAGGGTCAGAGCTTCCAATGCTTTTTTCGCCGTATTTTTTCATCAGGTCTGCTGATTCAAGCAGTATGCAGTTTTCTTTCTTGCCATTGCCGGAAAGCAGGGAAAA
>CAYOAS010000066.1:0-7270 GCA_964402015.1 uncultured archaeon
CCAGCTCTTCGAAAGTTTCTTATCATAATTTATAGCACGTTTTTTTCTTTTAGTGCCGCAACCATCAGCGGGAATGCGATTGTTGCGTCGCAGTTTACGTTTGCTGTTTTTCCTTGCTCCGTTATTTTGCCCCAGCTTTTTGCCTCGTGAGTCTGTGCGCCGGAGAGAGAACCGTCAAATTCGCTTGCAGTGCTGACATAAACCGCAAAATCCAGTCCTTCGCGCAGAATGTTCAGCCCGATTGTATGGTGCTTGCTGATTCCGCCGCCCAAAATGATTGCTCCAGTTTTGTCAGCGTTCAATACGAGAGACGCAGCGCGCTGCATGTCTGCAGTAACATCAATGCAAAAGTCTTTTTTGTTTTGCTTGAAAAAATAAAACTGCAATCCTATTGCTCCGTCTGTAATGCCTGGGCAGAAAACAGGAATATTGTTTTTTGTGCACCAATATAAAAAGCTGTCAATGCCAAGTTTGCTGCCAATGAATTCGCTGAATTCGCTTGGGGAAACACTTTTTTTTTGTGCATATAATTCTTCGAGCCATGGCCGCAGTTTTTTTTCCAGTGCAACAAACCTTTTTGTCGGAACCAAAATGTTTCCGAGGCGGTTGATTCCTTTTTTGTGCAATTGAACGTCATCCTCAAAAAAACCGCCCAAATAATACGGTTCAATGCCTTTCATTATGTCGTGGTCAATGCTGCCTGCTGTTGTTATTATTGCGTCAACAAATTTTTTCTCGCACAGTTCTTTTATTATTCCGCGCAGTCCGCTTGCCACCAGGTTTGCAGTAAACGACAGGAATATTGTTGCTTTTTCCTTTTTCATGCGCTCGATTATTGAAACTGCTTGCGCAATGTTGCTTGCCTGGAATCCTGTTGAAGAAAACGCTTCAACCAAATTTGCAGCACTGGTTTTTTCAGCCAGTTTTATATCTTTTATTTTTTCCATAACACCACTTTTGCCGCCGGCAAATATTACCAAGCAACAACACAGGTAATATTTTATGACATTTTAGTAAAACCGAGTCAGAGAAATTCGAAGTTTTCTGATTTTTTTCCTTTTAATTGTTTGAGGCGGTCGTCTACTGCCAAATCAATTTTTTTCATGTCGCTTTGGTTTTTCAGCGCGCTTTGTTTTATTGTATCCATTGAAGAAGCGTCCGGCTTTCCTTGTGCTGGTTTTGATGCCAGTGCGTTTTGCGCGTTTGTAATCGGATTAATGCCTGCTTTTATGCGCCTGCTCAAAGAGTTTGCGTCCATTATTGTTCCTTCCTGTGGTTTTCCCACGTAATTGCAGCGAGAGCACTTGAACAAGCCCTCATGCGGCACCATAGTGCTAATCCCGGCACAGTTCGGGCAATATTTGAATATCATTTTTTCGCCACCTTTAATTCGATATAAAATTCTCTTTCTAACAGTTTTTCCATGTTTCCTTTTGCCTGTTGTATTTTAGTGTTTGTTTCGCTTTCCATTTGTTTTTTGAATTTGTCCAAGAATTTTTTGTCAGAACAGTCAATCAGCAAAACAACTCTTTGTGCGGATTGTAGTTTTGCTGTTTTTCTTTTTTCCTGCACGCGCCTTCGCAATTCCTGGAATTCCCATTCGTCCTTGAGCGCTGCATCAGCGGAAACATCAAGCAGTATTGTTGTTCCTTCAAATTCTTTTTCCGCAGCCTTGCTAAGGCTGGCGAGAATGCAACCTCTTTCAGAGGTTGGAGTTGCCTTTGTCTCGCTTGCTTTTTTCACGTTTGCAGTTGTTTTGATTATCTGGATAACTTTTTTGAATTCTTTTCCTGTTTTTGTTACCAGGACAATTTCTTTCAATGGCCAGCGCAGTTTCATTTTCTGTTGTTCGCGCAGTGATAGGATTGCCTGATTGAGTGCCTTTGCTTTTTCCATTTCTTTTTCGAGTTCAGCATCAATCATTTTTTTGTTTGGTGCCGGCAACTGCAATAAATGTATTGATTCTTGCATTTTTTTTGTTTTCAAATGCTGGTAAAAATATTCTGCAATGTGCGGTGCTGCTGGAGCGAGCAGTTTCAGCAGTGAATCGATTGCAAAAGAAAGAGTTTGTGAAACAGCTTTTTCTGTTTTTGTTCCAATCCTGTTCCTGATTAGCTTTATGTAGGTGCGGCTCAATTCTTCCATTACAAAGAATTCTATTGCGTTTATTGCCTTGAAAAATTCATAATTGTCATATGCTTCAATGGCTGTTTGAGAAAGAGAGTTTGTTTTGCTGATTAGCCATTTGTCTTCTACCTGCAGGCTTTTTGCATTGGGTTTTTGCGCTTTTTGCAAATCTATTTTCAAGTAAGTGTTTGCGTAATTCACTGAATTCCAGAAATTGTTGAAGAAGCGGTGAATGTCTTTGAATGCCTCTTCGTCAAAAACAATGTCAGTGCCGCGCGAATTCAGCAAAAGATAATACCGCAAATAGTCGCGGTTGTATTTTTGCATTATTTCTTTTGGCGCGGTAATATTGCCCGTGCTTTTGCTCATTTTCTTTTTTTCAATGTCCAAAACCATGCCGTGGACTGCAATTGCCTTGAACGGCTTTTCATTGAAACAAATTGTTGATTGGATTAGTTGCGCGTTCCACCAGCCGCGCACTTGGTCTGTTCCTTCAATATTCAGGTCAGCTGGCCAGAATTGTTTGAACAATTTGTCGCTTTTTGGATAGCCAAGCGCTGCCCAGCTGCTTGCTCCTGCATCAAACCAGACATCCAAGACTTCTGGCGTGCGATTCATTTTTGCGCCGCACTTGCATTGCAATGTTATTTCATCAATTTCCGGTTTGTGCACTTCTTTTATTTTTTTGCCTGACAATTTTTCAAGTTCTTCAATGCTTCCAATGACTTTTTTTTCATTGCATTTTTTACAAACCCATATCGGGAGTGGCGTGCCCCAATATCTCGCGCGAGAAACCGGCCAGTCGCTAAGGCTTTCTATCCAGTTTTTCATGCGCGCTTTCATCCATTCCGGAACCCAATTGACTGTTTCATTTTCGTCCAATAATTTTTTTTGAATTGCCGAGACTTTTATGAACCACTGCGGCACTGACATCATTAGCAACGGTTGCTTGCATCGCCAGCAGACCGGATAATCATGCGAATAAATGTGCTTGTATACCAGCGCGCCAGCTTGTTCCAAATCGCTTATTATTTCAGCATCAACAATGCGGGCTTTTTTGCCTGCATATTTTCCAGCTTCTTTTGTCATCAAGCCGTTCATTTCCGTTGGGGAAAGAATCGGCAATCCTGCCTTGCTGCCGGCATCAAAATCTTCTTTTCCGTGCCCCGGCGCTGTGTGAACCAGGCCTGTTCCGTCTTCTAAGTTCACATATCGCTCGCTCAAAATTACGCGGTATGCTCCTTGCAATTGTTCTTTTGGAATCGCAAGGTATTGCGCGAGAGGATTCTCATATTGCATTCCTTCCAATTCTTTTCCTTTCAGTTCTTTTTCAATAGTATAACCGGCTTCTATTACGTTCATTAATCCCTGCAATCGTTCTTTTGCAACAATCCATGTTTCTCCGTTTGCTAGTTTTGCCTCGACATAATCAAAATTCGGGTGAACCATTACTCCGGTGTTTCCCGGCAAAGTCCATGGCGTTGTTGTCCAGACAATCAAAAACTTGTTTTCACTATCTTTTACTTTGAATTTTAAGTAAACACTAGTGTCACTCTGTTTTGTGTATTCTATTTCATTGAAAGAAACAGCGGTTTCACAGCGGGCACAAACATGCACTGGATATTTTCCCAAATACAACAATTTTTTCTCGTCAGCTTTTTTGAAAGTCCACCAGAGCGCATTGATATATTCGTTGCTCAGAGTCAAATAAGGGTTTTTGTAATCCAGCCAGGCGCCCAAATCAAAAAATTCTTGGTTTTGCACTTCAATAAACTGCGTTGCAAACTGCCTGCACTCTTCAACAAAATTCTTTACTCCAAAATTCTCAATATCCTGTTTTGTCTGAAAGCCGAGCTTTTGCTCCACCTTGCTCTCTATCGGCACTCCATGAGTATCATAACCTGCCCTATCAAAAACATTGTAGCCCTGCATTCGCTTCGAACGAATCGCAACATCTTTCAATATCTTGTTCAGCGCTGTTCCCATGTGAATATAACCAGTAGCATACGGCGGGCCATCCATAAAATAAAAATTCTTTTTCTTTTTAGAATCTGCCTTTTTTACCTTCGAATAGATTTTCTTCTCTATCCAGAATTGCTTTATCGCATCCTCTTTCAGCTTACTGTATTCTTCCAAAACTTTTCTTCCAGACATGTTTTCACTTTTTTCAATCTACCTCCGCAGGAGGCAGTTTTTTCGCACCGCCTTAGCTGAAACTGCAGTGCAATTGCGCATCAGCGCATATCCTGCTGAAAGCAGGATTGAGCCTTTTCTAAAGAAAAGGTTCGCGAAAAGTTTTCGCCAGCCTTTTTCCAAAAGGCTGTTTTGCACCGCTTTAGTAAAGCGGATGGGCATGGGGAGATTTGAACTCCCGACCGATGGCTTACTTCAGCGAAGTTGCCAAAAGGCAATTGTTTTTGCAACAGCAAAAACCTTTTTTCCCGGGTTCGCGATTTTGCCAAAGGCAAAATGCGCCCATTTTTGCTAAAAGCAAAAATCGGGTTTCTCCGAAAAAGCCGCTGTATAAGACCATTGCTCCAACCAGACTAAGCTACACGCCCTGCGCGTCATCGTCGCGCACACGAAATATGTCGAAGGATTTCACTTTGTTCAATCCTTCATTAATATGCGCGCATTTGATTTGCGTTAATATATTGGAGCGGGGTATTTTTTAAAAGTCTTGTTTTTGCATGTTTCCACTGGAAATCCAACCTCTGAAAGAGGTTGCATTTTATGACATTTTAGTAAAACCGAAACTCTTGGTTTAGAGCCTTCCGGCTATGTTTTGCCAAAATAAAAAAAAGAAAAGAGAATCAGGAATTTTTTGTTTTTTTTTATTCCATGTCGCTGTCGTCGCTGCCTTGTGCGTCTGAATCGTCAGAGCCTTCGCTGCTGGATTCGTTGTTGCGTCTTTCGCCCCCGAATCCGCTGTTGAATCCGCCGCCGCGTCTTCCGCCGCCAAAGCGTCCGCCTCCACCAAATCTGCGCTGTTGCGGGAATTCTTTTTCGCTGAGGTTGTTTTCTTGGTTTACCTCTGTTACTTCTGTTTCCGCGTCAGCCAGTGTTCCGTATCTGCCGATGTTTAGGCGAAGAGAGTTTTTGAACAAGGAAGTATAGCCGTTTCCAATTTTGTAGGATTTTCCTATTTCAACCTTGTCAATGCTGTCGTCCCAAAGAGTCAACAGTATTGTTCCTGAAGCGTCGCCTACAAGTGCTTCTGTTACTTTGTGCGTGCTGTTGTCGAGTTTTGAGCTGACTTCCCTTACTTCGTTTTTTTCCAATACTTTTACTGTCAAGTCGACCTTCTTGGAAAAAGGCCTTAGTTCTGAAATCTGCATGAATTCTTTCCTCCGAATGCTTGTGATTAGTGTTTCGGTAAAACAATGCTTGTTTCGAAGAAACAGGCTAATCCGCCAAAGCCAATTTGTCTTGGCTAAAAAATTGTTCCAAAAAAGCTATTTTAAAGCTATCTGATTTGCATTTTGCGGTGTTGGTTTTAGTCCTGCAGTGTTTTTACTGTTAATCCGTTGTTGTTTATTTCTATAGGGTGCAATTCGTTGCTGTGCGCTGTGCCCCGCATTTTTATTATGCTTAGAACGCGTTCGAAGCTGACTGCTTTTCTCATTCGCCCCATTAAAATCAGGCCGTCAAAGAGAAAGTCTTCGGCGTTGAACCGTGTGTTGTCAAAATCTGTTTTAATTTTTTCTGCAGTAACCATGAGCGTAATGTTTTCTTTTGTCAGTGTTTCAATCAGCGACAGCAGTTTTACGCGGAACTCTTTGACATCGGCAGTCATGTATTCGAACGGCGTTATTGAATCAATCACCACTCTTTTTACGTTTGGCTTTTTTGCTATTTTTACGAGTTCTTCTGGCGCCATTTCGTAGCCGCGCGCTACCGGGACTCTCATCAGTGTGATTAGTCCTTTTTTTTCGAATTTTTCAAAATCCATTCCAAGGTTTTTTGCAATGCTGCGTACTTTTTCAATGCTTTGTTCCGATGTCACATACACTCCGCTTTCGCCGTATTCTTTTGCGCCGTTGTAAATGAATTGCATTGCTAAAATGCTTTTTCCCGCGCCGGGCTCTCCGCTTACTAAAACACTGCTTTTTGGAAGAAAGCCCTTTATTGCAAACAGTTCGTCCAGGCCTTCAGTGCCGCTTCTGACAATTTCTTCAGCCATGCCTTGTCAATTATGATAATTGCAGTTCTATTTTAATTAGTTTTGCTTTTTTTGGGGGTTTTTGCAGAAGCTATGCCTAACAATAAAAGAAAAAAAAGAAAGAATTAGTTCTTCATTTTTCGATTTCTTTTTTGAGGTCTATGACTATTTGTTTTGCGTCCTTGAAGAATGCGAGGCCGAATGCTATTCCCAGCACGATTGACAGGCTTAATACCAATGCAGTGAATGCTATTTTGAAAGCGTCCACTAAGATGGTTACGTCAAAGCCTATTGTGGTTAAGGCCATTACTGCAGCCATGTAAACCAATATTATTTCAGTTATGACTGCTGCTGTTTTCTTGAATTGGTGCTGTGTGGTTTCAATCACGTTGCGCACGAACCTTGCAACCAATAATCCGCCAATGAATATTACTAATCCGCCAAGAACCACTGGAATATAGAACACTAGCATTTCCATGAATGTCTTCAGCACCTGCATGTTGATTAGGTCGACTGCTTGTGCCAAGAACAATGCTATGATATACCATTTGACAAAGCTGCCCGTGATTATGGAAACATGGAGGTTTCCGATTGCAGCTTTGAGCTTGTGGTCTTCAATCCATTTGTCCACTTTTGCGTGTTGTAGTACGCGAATTATTAGTTCTTTTGCGATTCTTCCAATAATTATTCCGACAAGAATTATTACCAGTGCACCCAACAATCCGGGAATTACCCTGATTGTTTCGTACCAAATGTTCAATACTGCACCGTACAATCCCATGCCAGTTTCGGTTAACAAGTCTGCCATTAAAGAATCACCGAGAGAAATAGGAAATTGTGGTTTATAAGCCTTTCTGAAGTGCTTTGTTGTCCTCATTTTCCGAGATAAGCAGGTAATGCCTATTTCAGGACTACTCGTATTCTTGTGTTGTTGTTTTTGTTGTGTTTTTGTTTTTTTTCTTGTTAGAGGCGGGTGAGAAC
>CAYOAS010000067.1:0-6966 GCA_964402015.1 uncultured archaeon
AAATAAACTCCAAAGAATACACCAAAATAAACAAGGTATCAATCCCAACAGCAATCAAAGACCTAAATGAATTAGAAAAGAAAAAAATCTTGAAAAAAATTGGAACCTACAGGGGAGCACACTACACAATAAAAGAAACAATAAAAAGCTAATTCGCAAAACAATATTCTTTAAAGGTGCTAACACCCACCATTTTTCAGGCGATGATGAGGTTATCGCAGGACTTTTAACAGTTCGGGCAGCAGAAACCACATGCTTGGTTTTGCTAAGAGTTTGCCGGCAAATTTGCTTGGCTTGTCCATGTCTCCGTATTGCACCAAAAAATCTTCTATTTTTGCTTTTTTTAGTTTTGAAAAAAGAGAATTCATTTTTTGTTCGCTCAAGGAATTCGCATAATTTCTTATGCGCCAGTGCATTGAAAGCTCTTTTTCGAGTTCGTAAAGGTTTTTGTGGTAATCCAAAAGCGGTTTGTTGTTTTTTAGGTGGTTTGAAATTGTTTCTGCAGCAGCCTTTGCCGCAATGCAGCCAGTTATAACGCCGCCCCCGGTGGTTGATTTCGTAGTAAAAGCAGCGTCTCCAACCAACAGCTTGTCTTTTGTTGCAGAGTTTTTCAATGGCTTTGCAACAGGAATCAAAGCACTGTTTTGTTCTAAAACTTCAAAATGCAATTGTTTTGTTTCAACAAATTTTTGGAAAGCGTTCAGGGGATTAATTCCCATGGAACAGCCTATTCCAATGCGTGCAATATTATTGCTTTCCGGAATCACCCAAGCAAAAAAACCTTTTGCAAAATCCCCAAAATACATTTGCACAAAATCCCTGTCAAAACTCCCTTTTGCCTTCACTTGAAAACTGTGGACAAAATCCTTTTGGCTTGCTATTATGCCCATTAGTTCGCGAACCTTGCTGTTTGGCCCGTCAGCGCCAACAACAATTTTTGATTTTAACAGTTCGCCGTGGCCTTTTGATTCCAAAAAAAGAGTTTCTTTCCTAATGTCAATTAGTTTTGTTTCAGTCCTGACTTCAACGCCTTTTTCAAGCGCTTTTTTGCACAATACCTTGTCAAATTCTGCCCTGTCAATCACAAAAGCAACACGCTTGTCCTTTTTAACCTCAATCATTTCATTGTTTGGAGCAAAAATTCTTGCTCCTTTTACCTGGTTTACTATGCAATTCCTTATGTCCAGGCCGACTGACGTTACGCCGCTTTCGCTAATCAAGCCGCCGCAATTAACAGGCTTTCCTATTTCCGCGTGTTCTTCTATTACTGTTGCCTGCCAGCCATTGTTTGCAAGCTCTATTGCTGTTTTTAATCCCGCTGGCCCTGCGCCGACAATCGTTATTGCATTCAAAAAAACACCCAGTCATCAATTTTCATAATATACTTGCATAACTTAAAAAAACTGTTTCCCCCAAGAAAAATTTTTGCGGCTCTAAAGGGTCTTGTAAGCATTTTTTCTGTGCCTGCTGTGCAATATTACGAGTTTTTTTGTTGCAGGAAACTTGTCAATGAAAACCCTGTAAGAGCCAACCCGAAACTTGAAAAAATCTTTTTCCTAGACTTTCTCCAAAAAAATCATTTCTTCCTTTTGCTGCCCAATGTCGTCAACCCTGTCAACAATCCTGCGCGCAATATGCGTGTCAATGAGCTTCAGGTCTTTTTTTGCTTTTTTTGTCCAGATTATTTCAAAAGGCATCTATAATCCCAGTTCTTTTCTGATTTGTTTTGACGAAAAAACCCTGCCTTTCCTGACATCTTCCCTTGCTTCCTTAATGCTTTTCAATGTGTCTTCGTTCAATTCCAGCCTTGCTTCCTCGTCTTCCTTCGCAGAATTAACCAGCTTGCAAATTACCTCTGCGTAAGTCTGCCGCCCGTAGTCTTTTAACGAATCAAGGTCTTTTTTCAGCTTCTGCGGCAATTGAATCGTTGTTGTTTCAGGCAATATAATCACCTATAATCAATTATATATTAATATATTTAAACACTTCTTTTTTTTGGGCATTCTTGCCCCGCAATTCAGGGAAACTATTTTAAAATCAAGCGCGCAATATGACTAATTATGGATTTGTTTCAGATTGCCTTTGGCTTGGTTGTTCTGGCTGTTACGCTGACAATTCCGGGTTATTGCCTCACGCTTGCTTTTTTTCCAAAACGCAACGAACTGGAAGAGCTTGAACGGTTTGCTTTCAGCTTTGTTTTTTCAATAACCTTTCTGCCATTGCTTATACTAATAGAAAACCAGGTTTTTGGCATTCCAATTGACGCTGTTTCTTCGTTCGCAAGCGTTTTATTGTTTATTGTTCTTGGAATCGGAATCTGGAAATATAGGATTGGAAACAATATTGTTATTTGGAAATACAAATTAGAAAAAATCAATAAGGGCGAAGCAGTCCAGATTTGGCTGCCAAAAATAATTCAACAAAAAAAGAAATAATTCAGATGTCCGCGTTTTCTTTGAATGCCCATTTGCTTTTGCCTTGAGTTTTTTGTTTTTCTGTTTTCTTGGCAATCGTGAATTCTAAGTTTCCGAACAATTGCTTTAAGCCGCTTTCTTTTTTTTCGCCGGGCTCTGTTGCTGGCTCTTTTTTGAAAATCCATTTGCGCCCGTTTTGAGAGCCTTTGTTGAAGCCAATGAATTCGTTCAATCCTGAACTTATTTTGTCTAATATTTTTTCGTGCACTGCTTCCCTGTAAGTCCAGTCTATCGGCTTTGCGCCTGAAAAACTATTTCCGCTGCCGAAAGAAAAACCGCTTTTTACAAGGAACAAAGCGGAAACAATTGCCCCCGCAATTATCAAGCCCAAAATTATTGCAAGCAAGTTATTGTCAATAAACCCCAAAAAGCCAGTCAGCGGAGTGCTTGACAGCGATGCGACAAAATCCTTTTTGCTTAATTGGCTTGTTATGGAAACCAGTATTGGCGGTGCAGAAAACTTTTGTGTTATGCTTGCATCTGCAAGTTTTGCAGCGGCTTCTTGCGCCAGGCTGTTTTTGAGCGAATAAACTATTTCTATTGCTTTTCCTGCGGGAACATTGTTCAAGTCCCACGCAATAATCGGGTCGCTTTCTATTATGCTGAATGGTTCAGTGCTTTCTATTGCTGAAGCGCTCTGTGCGAAATCTTTCGGAACAACTTCAACCAACTGCACTGACATATTTTGTTTTGAATTGTTCCTGAAGCTAATGAAAACGCTTGCTTTGTAGGTTGTTTTGTTTGCGTCAGTTATTTTTATTATTTTCAGTATGCGCGAAACATTGCAGTCAATTGCCATTTCCATTGCTTCTTTTGCAAGCGCTTCGTTTGCCAGCACGTTGTTAAACATTGCGTTCAAATCGCTTTCCTTGAAAGAAAACAATGCTTCTTTTTCAACCTCTGCTTTTCCAGTTATTCCCAATACCACAATGTTTGAGATTTTTAATTCAATAATTTTTTCTGCCTTGTTGCCCGCAGCATCGCTTGCAACTGCCTTGAACTCGTATTTTGCATCAGACAATCCAGCAGTATTCCATTTTCCTGACCAAGAGTTTCCGTTTCTTGTTGCAGAAGCAGGAATCGGCAGCCAGTTGCCGCTTGAACCCTTGCGGTAATAGAATGAAACCTCTTTTACATTCAGGTTTCCGTCTGTTGCATTTGCTTTCAATTCTACAGTGCCAGAAACTGTTTCATTCGTTTTCGGCGCCAACAATTCAATGCTCGGAATCTTTGTGTCAATCGTTATTGTTTTTTCTTTTTCCGCCCTGCTGCCAGAACTGCTCCATGCAACAGCGACAATTGAAGCGTTTCCATCATCTCCCGCCTTAAATTCGTATTCAACAGTAACGCTTTTTCCGGAATAGCTTGCAGCGCTTGCAATATCCTTGAATGTGCTGGAATTTGGCAATTTTATTTTTATCTGGTAACCGCCTTCAAAAGGCTCGTCACCATTCAGAATGATGGGAAACTTTCCAGCTTTTGCAAAATCCGCGGAAGAAATGCTTAATGTTATCCAAATGCTTGCAGGATTGCCTGAACTTGAACTGCCAGAACTACTGCCTGTCGAGCTTGAACTGACTGGTACAAAAATTTCAGAACTGTTGGCATCATGCCCGGCATTGTCTGTTGCTGTTATTTTGTAATAGTATGTCCCGTCTGTTGGCTCTGGATATGGATAGGAGTTTGATGACAATATCGAACCGGCAAATGCCCCCTCTCTGTACAAAACCACATTGCTTATTCCGCTGGTGTCTGAGGCACTCCAATTCAGGTAAACGATATGCCCGCTTGTTGTTGCACTCAAAGAAACACTGGGCGCGCTCTTGTCAATCAGGCAATAATAAGTTTTTGTTGTCTCTCTGTTTCCAGCATGGTCATTACTGTCATATTCTATTGTGTAGTTACCATCGGCTGTGAATGTCAGGGGACCTGAAAAAGCACCACCATTAATCCTGTATCTTGTTGCATTACAATCGCTGGTCGGACTGCAAGTCAATGTGACTGTTTTATCGATTGAATTCCATCCGCTTGCGCAACCGCTCGCGGTTGTAGTTGGCGGCGTTTTGTCTATTTTGCAGTATTTTGTGTTTATTGTTTCGTTGTTTCCGAGAGTATCGCTGCTGTAATAATCTATTTTGTGTTCACCGTCAGTTGTTAGTGTGAATGGAGCAGAATATGATTGCCATCCACTGTTGTCTATTTGGTATTTTGGCGAGTCTGTCGTGCAACCAGCATATGCGTCCGGATGGCAGCTAAGGGTTATTGTTTGGTTTTGGTCGTTGCAACCGGAATAGCTCGTTGTAGGGCTTGCAAAAGCAAAATTAGTTATGATTAACAAAAAGGCAGTTAGGAGGAGTTTTTTCTTCAATTTTTCACCAAACCTGAATCATTGGATTTTTTTGTGGATTGTCTTGTATTGGCTAGTTAAAGGCTCTATTAGTTTTTTTGTAGAAAGAATTTAAATAACTTAGCGCAGCTTTTTTGTTGCGGATTAATAATGCTTGACAAACTGGTTTGGCTGTTTTTTTTGACTTTTTTGCCGTTCTTTGAATTGCGCTTAACGATTCCATTGGGCATTTTGTCGCAATCAGTAAGCTTGCCTTTTTTTGGCACTGTTTCAGGTTATGGCTTGCCATGGCAAATTGTTTTTGTTACTTGCATAATTGCCAATGCTTTGGTTTCGCCGATTGTTTTTTTTGCGTTGGAAAACTTGTTGCATTTGTTTTTGCGCGTGCGTTTCATCAAGACTTTTTATGAAAGGCTTGTTGTAAAGACGCAAAAGAATGCAAAACCATTGGTTGACAAATATGGTTTTTGGGGCATTGCGATTTTTGTCGGCATTCCATTGCCTGGCACTGGCGCTTGGACTGGCACTCTAGCATGCTTTTTGTTTGGCATGGACTTGAAAAAAACAGTTGCAGCAAACACGCTTGGCGTAATCATTGCAGGAATACTGGTTACTGTAATATCCTTGCTTGGCAAAGCTGGATTGAAATTTTTGGGAATCTGAAGTTTTAAAAAAAATCAGTCGCCGCTGATTATTGCGGTTTTAATGTCTTCCTTGCACCTGCAGCTAATCTGTTTTGGAATTCTTGGAATTGTTTTTATGAACAATTGCTTTACGTTTTCAGCATTTTTCCTGAAGATTTTCAATACTGTTGCAATATCAACTGCTTCTTCTGCCTCGCGCCACGAATCAAAATCTGTTGCCATTGCAACTGCCTGATAACAAATGCCTGCTTCCCTCGCCAAAACCACTTCTGGAACAGTGCTCATGTTTATTACATCTCCGCCAAGCAAGCGGAACATTTTGCTTTCAGCGCGCGTGCTGAACCTTGGCCCTTCGATTGTTATTATTGTTCCTTTTGGCTTAAAGTCTAGCTTCATTTCTTTTGCTGTTTCAGTTAACGCGTCTCGTATTTCTTTGCAGAATGGTTCGCCCATTGGAATATGGCAAACCTTGTCTTTGTCGAAAAAGGTTGCAATGCGGTGCTTTGTAAAATCAATAAACTGGTCTGGAAAAACAATTGTTCCCGGCTTTATTGTTTCGCGCAGCGAACCACAGGCAGTAGAGGCAAGGATTGAAGAACAGCCTTCTTGTTTTAATGCAAAAATGTTTGCGCGGAATTGCACATTGCCTGGCATGATTGAATGCTTTTTTCCATGCCGCGCAAGTATGACAATTCTCTTTCCGCTGATTTCTCCGATTGCCAGTGCAGAAGACGGTTTTCCGTAAGGAGTTTCTGTTTCCTTTTCCTCAAAGTTCTTCAATAGCTTTGGGTCATCCAAGCCGGAACCGCCAATAATGCCGATGATTTCCATGACCAAAAATTTGTCGCAATGTTGTTTAAAATCTTGGCTTTTGTTTGCTTCCATGGTAAAGGAAAAAGAGGTTGTTTGCGCTTGCCACAAAAACTCAGCGTGTTTGGCTTTCTTTGAATACCTTTGCGATTTTTTCCGGCAAATTTTCAATTGATTGCTTAATGGATTGCTGGGACCGCCCTGATTGCTTTAGGGTTTCCAAGATTGTTTGTTGGGATTGTTCGGATTGCTTTAGCGTTTTCAAAATCTCCAACTGTACACCAATGCCTTTTTGCAATTGCCCCACAACCAATGCCTGGCTCGAGCGAACAAGATTTGGGGGCTCCAAATAAGCGTTTTCTTGGAAAGCCGAAAACGAAATTGCGGGATTGCCAAACTCTGCAAGAAGCGCGTTTTCCAGTTCCCGCATAAACGCCTTGATTTGCTTTTCGTCCCCTTCCAATTGCACCTGCACTGTTTTTTTGTCAAGATTCAGCACAGCGCCCCTTGCAAAAGGCGAGTTTAGCAACCACTCCATAATGAAAGCGCGTACTCCTTTGTCACTAACAACATTATCTTCCTTTGCTTTAATCAAAAAACTGCCTTTCACAAAAACCACTAACAAAATAATAATATCTTGAGTTTGACACTTGATGGTTTTTTGCAGTAGATTTGTATCTTTTTTTGTTGG
>CAYOAS010000068.1:0-6913 GCA_964402015.1 uncultured archaeon
TTTATGGTATCCTGCAAGGTTCCGGAACTATCTTTTACTTTTTCGTAAGTTATTGTTACTCCTCCGCCAATTGTCATTGCACTTGCAATAGAAGCATAATCTGCCTTTATTTGCTTGGAAACCAATGTTTGAACGTCAGTAGCAGGAAACTGGTAATAAACATTGCCTTTTTTTCCAGTGGTTGGCGTGGGTGAGGTTGACTCAAAAGGATAACCCACTGCCAATGTTGTTTGTAACTCGCCCATTATTTCGGAAAATTCAGTGTATCGGATGTCTGTTTGGTAATCATAGTCTTTGCCACCGCCAACAGCCAAACATGTGTCTGTTATATCATCAATTAACAATGGCATGTTTGCAATCCAAACAAGCTCTGGCACAACATAATCAGTTCCAATTCCATCATAACAATCCAACAAAACAAAAGGATATTCAGCAGAAATCAATGATTGCTTGAATTTTAATTTGTTGTTTTTTTCAATGATAGGCTGGGTAATATATGCATAAACTTCAAATTCTCTTTCGCCATTGCTTTCCCAAAGAACGTAGAAGCGGTTTTCAAAAGTGCTGTAAGCCAAAAGTGCTCCACTGCCAAGATACTTAAACTTTTTCAAAACCGCAATAAGGTTGTTTGGCGACGTGAAAATCTTAAAATCGTTTTGTTCTGCAACTTCGTAAAAGTATTCTTTTGCTGGCTTGGCAGTGCCAGCGCCTTCAAGAGAAAAAACAAAGCCAAAAAACAAAATAAAAGCAAGCAAGGCTAATCCAACAACAATTTTTTTTTCCACAAAAAACACCAATTAACTTTCTCCCACCAACCATATTACAATTAATTATATTCTATTTATTCTCTCAGTTATTCTTATTTATTAACCATTCGCTGGTTTTTAATGGTTTCGTGCCATTTTTGGTTTTTAATGCTTTTGCAGGCTAAAAACAACAATTTTTATTAGAATTGAAAGGGTGTTTCAAAAGTTTTTTATTGTTGTCTGGCTAATCTTTTTTTGACGGTATAATTGAGAACAAAGAAATTGGCAAAAAAAGCAATCCAAAAATCTTATGCGGAGCAATAGCATGGAAGAAAAAATATTTGACCTTTGCATCATTGGTGCTGGCGCTGCAGGATATACTGCGGCAATTTTTGCTGCGCGAAAAAACCTTTCGGTAATTGTATTGGATAAAGGCAGCGCGGGCGGCCAGACAGCAAACGCGATCTGGGTGGAAAACTATCCCGCCATGGGAAAAATAAATGGAAAGGAATTAATGCAAAAAATGCGCGAACAAGCGGAAAGCTTTGGCGTGCAAATAAAAGAGGCAACAGAAGCACTGGAAATAAAAAAGAACCCAGATTGTTTTGAAACAATAACGGAAAACAGCAAAATTTTTTCAAAGGCAGTTATTCTGGCGGCAGGCACAAAACACAAGCACCTGAATATTCCGGGAGAAAAAGAATTTTACGGAAAAGGAGTTTCCTATTGCGCGACCTGTGACGGATTGTTTTTCAGAAAACAGCGCGTTGCAGTCATTGGCTCAGGCAATTCCGGGGCAACAGCAGCATTGTTGTTTGGAGAAATTGCTGCAGAAAAATTCCTCATAGAATTTTTGCCTGAATTAGGCTGTGACGAAATATACAAAACAGCATTAAAAAAAACCAATGTAAAAGTGCTGGCAAACACTGCAATAACTGAAATAATCGGCAAAAGCACTGTTGAAAGAATCCGCATAAAAAACCGTGCAACAAACAAAGAAGAAACAATTTCCGTGGACGGAGTATTCATTTATGCTGGATTGCTGCCGGAAAACACGATTGCAAAAAAAAGCGGAGTAAAATTGAATGAGAATGGTTTCATTGCTGTTAACGAGCGCTGTGAAACAAGCATCCAAGGCATTTTTGCAGCAGGAGACATTACCGGCGCGCTCGCGCAGACAGTTGTCGCTGCAGGCCAAGGGGCAATTGCTGCAACAAGCGCCTATAATTTCATAAAAAAAATAAAATAAGCGAACTTTTCAGAGCTTTTTAAACACCCCGCCTTAACGTTATTATTAAAAGTTCCTCGCTACATTTTTTGTTGGTGAAGTTTATGACTTATTGGGGACGATACAGAAAAGAACAAAGTTTTGTTGCTTATCCGGCAAAACAGCACGATGTCTACAAGTCAAGAATGGAAGACAAGTATTTTGCTTTAATCCAAAAGCCTGTTGGCGCTGGCTTGCAGGAAGAATTAGCAACGGAAACAATCGCGGAAAAAACAAAAAAAACAAGCAGTGGTTTCTGGAATTCATTGCTCGGAGCGTTCGCTTCAAAAAAAGAAGTGACAACCGAACAAAAGCCGCGCTGGCCAGCAAAAAAATAATTCAAAAGACCAAACAAACAATTTTTGATTGCTGGACAACCAGGCAAGTTTTTTTTGCCAGTGTTGCAAGCATGTGGCGGGAAACGGCTTTTTAATCCTTTTTTACAACAATTGTTCAGGTGTCAGATTGGTTTCCATAAAGGGAAAAACTCTTGCTTCAGCGCTAAAGGAAAGCGAGTTCAAAGAACTCGGCTTTAGTGCGGAAAAGGATTTTGAAATACAAAAAATAAAAAGCGGAATCTGGATTGTAACGGAAAGCGAACAGCAAAAACCCGCTGCCAGAACAGATGAAACCGAACAAAAAATTCTCGGCTTGCTCAAAAAAAAAGAGTTAAAGGAAAAGGTCGAGGGGGTTTTTGAAAAATTTTTGAACAAGCAAGAGCTGGAAAAGTTTTCACAGATGCTTGCGCAGGGAAAAATAATCCGGTTCAAGTTAAACCAAAAATACAAGAAAGCGATTTACAAGAGCGCGGAAGAACAACAGCCAAAAAAGAAAGCCGAAACAAAAGAATTAACCGACAGGCAGAATATTGAGGAATACAACCTGCAAAAAAACGGGTTTCTGGTTTTAAGAAACGAAGAGCGCATAAAAAGAGCCAACGAAGAGCTTGCTGAAAGATTCAAGAAAGGCGAATTGCGCGGCATCAAGTGCTTTGACGGCAATTGCTATGTCATTGAAACAAACTTGCTTGAAATGCTCAAGGAAAAAGCGCTTGCCGCATTCAAAAAACAAAAAAAATTAACAGCAGAAGAATTGGCAAAACAATTGGGCACTGGCATAACGCCCGCGAAGATTGCCGCGGAATTCTTGAAAGAAGAAGGCGCTTTGTTTGAAAAAAGAAAAGAACAATATTATCTTATTGAATGAAAAACAAGAAAATATTTTCAGGGTGTTTGTTTGAAGGTATTGATTCCGCTTGTTTCAAAAAAAGAAAACAATCCAGAATTCCTGCAAAAAGCAACCGAAGGCGCAAAGGAAGTTGTTTTACTTTTGGTCATTGACCAGCGCGAATTGGTCGGGCAGTTTGGCTTTGCTGCCTCTGAAATAATGCAGGGCACAGCGCTCATTGAACAAATAAAAAAATTGTTGGAAGCAAAAGGAAAGCGCGCAAAGGACATAATGGAATGGGGGGAAACAGAAACAAAAATTGAGCACATCGCGCTGCTTCAGCGCGTGGACAAGATTGCTTTGCTGGAACAAGAAAACGAATACTTCAAAAGCCTCGTAAAACAATTATCAAAAAAAATGGCTGGAAAAATCGAGATAATAAAAACAGAACAACAGCAAGAAAGCGAAACAAAGGAAAAAGAAAACAGGCTCGGAATCGGAAAAATCTGATTTGGCAATTTCGTGCCAAATGGCAAATCCAGGAGGCAGGATTTATTACTCGCTTTTTGTTATTACTCATGCCTTTTTAAACCTTTATGAGTAATAACTAATTATGGCTTATTTGGCAAAACAAACGAAAGGCAAACAAGAATATTATTATCTTGTTGAAAACATTCAAATAGCCCCTGGCAAAAGAAAACAAATAAGAAAATACATTGGCACAGAAAAGCCTTCAGAAACAAAGCTGCAAGTGCTGATTTCTAAATTTGAGGAAGAAGTTGAAAAAGAAAAAATCAAACTGCACGGCTTTCACTACTTGGCAAAAGACGAAATAAAAGAAATTGATGAAATCAACAAAGAATTTTGGGAGAGATACAAAAAGCAAAACAAAACAGTGCAGGAACAATTTGACCAAAACTTTGTAATGGCTTTTGTTTTTAACTCAAATTCAATTGAAGGTTCTACTTTAACGCCAAAAGAAATTGAATTGCTTTTAAAAGAAAATATTGCACCAAACAAGCCGTTAGAGGACGTGCTTGAAGCAAAAAATGCGGAAAAAACGCTAAACTTTGTGAAAAACTGCAAAGACGAATTAACAGAAAAATTGTTGTTAAAACTGCATGAAATGTATTTTAAGGAAACCAAGCCCTACATTGCAGGCAAATACAAAACAGCACAAAACAGGATAATGGGTTCTGCTTTTGAAACCACTCCGCCAAAATTTGTCATAACAGATATGAAAAACTACTTCAAGGAATATGACAAGCTGAAAAAGCAACTGCATCCATTGGAATTGGCTGCGTGGGCGCACTGGAAGCTTGTGCGAATACACCCGTTCCAAGATGGCAACGGAAGAACCGCCAGAATAATAATGAACTTTGTTTTGCACAAGAACGGCTATGCAATGATTGACATAAAAACAAAGGAAAAACAACAATACTTCAATGCACTGGAAAAATGCCATTACAACAATAACGCAAGAGCACTGGCAATTCGTTTGGTTAGAAGATTCAAAAAGCAATACAAAAATGCACTGAAAGAGGGGAGTTATCTTGAGTAAACATCTGCCCAAAAGAGAACGCAGGCGCCTTCGAAAAAATTGGCCGCCCGTTAGTCTTGCTCAGTATGGCCCATACATTGATTTTGCCATTAGGCAAGGACACATTCCATTTGAAATTGGCCTTGATTTGCATGGCTTGCGAAGAACCAGGAGAGAGAACTGGAGGAAAGATAGGACGAGAGAAACCGAAACCAATTTAGGAAAAAAAACAGTCACCGAACAACAAAAAAAGGAATTATTGGATAGACATGAAAAACTGATTGACAAAAGCCGTTTCAATGCTTTTGTTCAAGAAACCCGGCGCCTACATTCTCGATTGCCAAAGGCATTAGTATCTCCAATTGCTAAATCAATTGCTAGAAACAAGCTAAAACGAATCACATCCGCAACAATTTTAGTGCAACGATTTGAAAACCTTCCCAAAGTGCTCAGCCAATTGGAAAGCAAAAACATTCTCGAAAACGAAGAGGCGATGATTGTTGACCGAAGCCCGTCAGCAGACCAAAAACGAACCCGCCAAGCGCGTAAACAGAACACAATACTAAGGCCGGGCCTTGAAATGGAAATGCATATTGGCCGAGCTGGGGCTCTTGCCAATGTTAGTCTTGCCAGTGTTATGGAATCTCTAGGTCATGAATGCCGAGTGATATTTGATGAAAAAAGCTTTGCGAACACCAGACAGTTTGGAGAACCCTCATGGGGCCACAGTAGAGCGCCAGCGCACATTCTTGGCATTCAAATATACGACCCCAAACCAGAAGCATTATTGCAATTTGCCAAAGCGATGGCTAAAAGACGGCTCAATGACCCAATGGTTATCTTTGACGTGTACGGAAAGGTATTCTATCCCTAATTGCTTGTATAGAAACAAAAATATGCAAAAATCAGCGGGATTTGCACCTGCAGCCCAAAGTTGGGAGGCGGGATTACACAATCAAGCCAAGCTAGCAGAAAGAAACATTTTTAACCCCATATTAATATTATATTAATAAGGTGATAATGTGCCTACTGCGATTGTAGAACTTGACGAAGAAGCCAATCATGTAATTAATATCGTTAAAGCCAAATATGGCTTGAATGATAAAAGCCAGGCAATCAACCAAATGGCAAAAGAATACGGCTCTGAAATATTGGAACCAGAACTGAAGCCAGAATACATTGAAAAACTAAAAAGACTTGAAAAAGAAAAATCAATTCCAATAAAAGACGTTGACGCTTACTTCGCCAAATTCAAAAAGAACTGATTCAAATGCCCTATGAATTAAAAGCCAAGCCATCACTGGACAAAATATTCGAAAAAATAGGGAAAAGAGATCCCGAACAATTAGAAGCAATAAACAAAAAAGTCAAACAAATACTCGAAGACCCATACCGGTTCAAGCCATTGGGTGCAATACTAAAAAACAAAAGAAGAGTCCACATCTATAAATCATTTGTATTAGTCTATGAAATCCACGAAAACGAAAAAATCGTTGAACTCTGGGACTACGACCACCACGACAAAATATACAAAAAACCACTGTGAAAACCAGTGGGAGTTGCACCAGTAGATTGGTGTTGGGAGGAGGGATTTTTGTAAAAAAGGCCGCCGGCCGCGCGCTCCTGACAAAGCCAATCTTAAAGGCACTTCAATCATTTTCCGTAAACAATTCTTTCGGCTGTTTTCTGGTTGTCTGCGGCTTTGCGCTGGTGCTCTTCAAGGAAATCAGTGAAGTAAGCGATTGCAAACTGTTTCATTTCGCTTGAAAGCATTTTGCCCTCGCGGAATTCCGTAGCAATCTGGTTCAATTTTTTTGTATCGGGATAATGAAAGGAAAGCAATTCAAACACCTTGTCTATTTCAATGACTCCGCCAAGCTTCCTGTGCTCTTCCATTGTTGGCCTGCCGCCAGTGAACGCCTTTTTTATCTTTCGCTCGATTTCTTTTTTTGAATCGCCCAAAAAAATCGCGCTGTCCGGAACACTGCTGGACATTTTTTTTCCTTCAATCAAGCCGCTTTGGTGCTTGAAATAAATGAATGACGGCAATTCAAAATCGTATGGCAAGCGCTTTGCAATATCCCTTACGGAGCGAGCGTGCGGGTCCTGGTCCAAGCCAATTCCAGTCACCGAAGGCATTTTTCCTTCGAACTTTGGCAATTGAGGATGCAAAATGTCAGCATACTGCAAGAG
>CAYOAS010000069.1:0-6880 GCA_964402015.1 uncultured archaeon
TTCCAGTGCCGTTTGATTTTGTGGGAATGGCTGCCGGACTGATTTGTTTTGATTTCAAGTCTTTTTTGGCAGCAACTGTTGCGGGAAAAACAATCCGTTATGTTTTGATTGCTCTCGGCGGTTATTTTGGAATAGAATTAGTTAGAAAATTTTTCAATTTTTGAACGGCCAAAAAAAATTCAGAATCCCATTGCTTTCATTATTCCAAAAGCGATTATCATGAAGGCTGTTTGCAGTGGCAAGGCAGGCAATGCTGTTCCAATGCGCTTTGAAACAAAATCAATTGTCAACAGCAATCCCGCGAGAGATGCTGTCAATATTACAATGCTTGGAAGGAAAACTGCTGGATATGAAATTGCCTTAATGCTTTCTCCAATGATTGAAACAGCAAAAACCAGTGGAATTACAAGGTCTCCAGTGCCCAATTCAAACTTGTGCTCTTTTGTCGGCAAGGCATAGGTGAATGCCAAATTCTTTTTTGTTATTGCCTTTGCCAGGGAAACCATGTGCTTTGTTTTGAAAACAGCAATGTAATCATAAATCGAAAGCAATACCATGAAAACAATTACCGGCACTATTCCCAGCATTGTCCCGATAAGTGCGCCCGCGCCGGCTGTTGCGAAAACGCTTGCAATATTCCGCAGTAGTATGTTTTTGCTGAAAATGTTTTTGCAAAAAACCAGTGCAGCCGCAAGAACAAGCCCTAACGGGTCTCCTAAAACAATGCTGAAAACAAGCCATGACGCCCCAAAAATTGCAAGTGCTTCAAACACTTTCAGCAGCGCGTCAAGCAAGTGCCCTTTCAAGAATTTCAGCGCAGCCAAAAGCAGCGCGGTTGAAACCAGTATCCATACAATCAATGCTATTCCGTTTGCACTGTCATCGGGATTCTGCGATACAATAACCGGTCTTTCCTGCGGCTGTTGCGCGAAATACAATTGCAAAAAATAGCCGGTTCCCAAGCCGATTGTTTGCGTTACCAAAAAAAGCAGCAAAAGCATTGCCAATAATTTTTTGTTCATGCAAAAAAAAAGTGTTAGCGCGGTTTTTTTACCCTATGTTTTTGCAATGGCTTTTTTCCTGGTTTTTTGCGTTTGTTTTAAATATTGCATTGCATTACATTGTATTGCATCACCGTTAATCCGGTGGGGCTTGTGCGATTGCTTTCGCAATCCCACGACGCTGGTAAAAAGTGGATTTTTGTGGAGAATGTTTGTGTCAGGCTGGATTCTGCGCTTTCAAGGCAGATTGAAAAAGACATGAAGGAATTCAGGTATAGCACTAAGACTGAATTTATTCGGGATGCTGTTCGGGGCAAGCTGAAAGAGCTTTCGGAAGAGCGCGAGAAAAAGAACGCTTGGAAAGCGCTTTTTGTTGCAAGAGGAATATTAAAAGGAAAATTGCCAGTGCGAACTAATGGGGAAGAACAGGAATTTGAGAAAAAGATTGACAGGAAAATAATGGAACACTATGGAAAAAAGTTTGGGATTAAATTAACGTAATGTCCTCTGGTTTTTTCACTTCAACGATTGAAGTCAGCATGTCAAAAAAATGGTTATCCCGTGCAACCAGAATAGCATTATTGTCCCTCGCTATAATTGCATGAAGAACATCCTTGAATGGAAGCGCCTTGTTCCTTTTTTTCCATTCTTCCCTTGCTTCAGAAACCTGTTTGGCATTAGCGGCAACCTTCCTGATAATGCTTCTAAAAGAGGAAAATATTTCTTTTACACGTTCTTTTGAAAGTCTGGCTTCCAATTCAAAAACAACAATATCCGAAACAAGAATTTCTGCGCCGGTTTCAGTGCAATTTTTTAAGAACTGAAAGGCAAACTCTCCCAAAGGCATTATGCCGTCGCTTCTGTCTTCAAAATAATCGCGCCAGATTGAAGTGTCAAGATAAAATCTTTTTTGCACCAAACCGCCAAAAAAAGAGGAATTGTTTGGCTTTTCAAGCAATCTTTTTTTCGTCAGTTGCAGCGCGCGCCGCTTCACGCTTTTTGTGTCGGCAATACGAATCCGTGCCCGGGCTCGTAAATGTCGCCTTTCTTTTTTAGTTTTGAAATAATGTCCCTTACTTCTTCCGGGCTAATGTTTTCTGCTGACATTTCCTGTATTACTTCGTCTACCGGCACTCTGTCTTCTTCTTTTGCTTTGGAGGAAATCACGTGCAATATCTTTTTCATTTTGCTTACCTGGCTTTGGCTTTGACCAGTTGTAATTAAATCAATGTCAATCTTTCCGGTTTCTTTGTCTGTCACCAAGTCTTGCAATGATATTCTCATCAGCCTTATTGCACGGTCTGTATCCTGTAATTCAACTACATCGTTTAGCCTGACGCGGGCGCTTGCTTCGCTCAGCCTGACAAGGCCTTCCAGTTGCCTTGGTGTTGCGGAATATGTTCCTTCTGTTTTTCCTTTTTCGCGCAGGTTGACATAATAATCTGAAATCGATTGAATCGCTTCTTTTGAAAGAACTGGAAAAACATTTTGCCTTGTATAACTAATGTATTTTTTCAATATTTCGCTGTTTATTTCCGGTTCAACCAGCTTTCTCAGCTCTTCAACGTCTGTCCTTTGGAGTGATTTGCCGCTTTGTTTCTCTTGCAATGATATTTCCCCGGCCATGTGCGTGTTGAGAATGTGTTTTGTTGTTTCTTCATCTCTCTTTCTGTCAAGTATGTCGTGTATCATGAAGAACAAGTCAAACCTGCTGATCAATGATATTGGCAAATCTATTTGCCCCAAAAAGTTTTCATGCGGGTCAAAACGGGAAAATTTTGGGTTTGCTGCTGCCAGAATGCTTGTGTCTGTTTTGAATCTTGTTACTATTCCTGCTTTTGCAACGCTGATCATTCCTTGTTCCATGCTCTCGTGCATTGCGCTCCTGTCTTCTGCATCCATTTTGTCCAGTTCGTCCACCATGCACATTCCGCCGCTTGCAAGCACAAGCGCTCCTGCTTTGAGAGTCCAGCCGCCTTCTCCGAATTCGTCTTTTACTGCTGTCGCGGAAATTCCCGCGGAAGTGCTTGTTTTTCCAGCAATGTAAATGGATTTTGGCGCAATGTTGTGCACTGCCTGCAATGTTTGCGATTTTCCCGTGTTGTGCGATATTATTCCGTTTGCAATGAACCTGTGCCCTTTTGGAACTTCAATGTCAAAAACATCCTGTGGTTCGTGCAAAATTATTTTCACTATTTTTTCGCTGCGCTGCGAATTGAATCTTGCAAAGCGTTTTGCTTCTTTTGCAAGCTTTTTCAGGACTGTTTTTTTCTTTTTTGAAACAAAACCGATTTCTTTTGCAAATTTTATTATGTCTTTTCCCCTGCGGATTTGCAGCGCATTTTCAATTATCCTTGAATGAATTGCAAAGCGCAGCAACAGCATTTGCATGTCACGCAGCAGCTCGATGTTTTTTGCCTTGAAAGAAACAGCCCTTCTTCCCCTTCCTTTGTTGAAAACGCAGCCGTCGGCTTCATACAGCCATTTCAAGAATTCTGCCGCAATCCTGTTTCCAGACCTTAATACAATGTCTGGGATTCTTTTTTCCCGCAAGAACAAAAGGTTTTGTGCAATGTCGTTCGAATGGATTGTTGCATAATTCAGCCAGATTGTTCTGCCCGAAAGTTTTCTTCTCGTCAAAGACGGGGCAATGCCAAAAAGCTTTTTGCACTTTTTCAGGAGCTTTGGCAGAATGTCTTTTTCCGGTTCTGCAACAACAAAGCCGGTTTCGTATTTTCTCACCCAGCCGTCTCCAACCAAGTATCCCAAAAGCGCAGCAAGGTTCGCATCAAGTTTTTCCGGAGGTTTTCCAGAAAATTTTGGCCCTCTGTTATATTCTATTGGTTTGAAACCAGTTGGAACAAGGGATTTTATTGTGCATGGAATGCTTGTTGTTACTGCAACCTTGTCTCCAATAACAAATTCATCTAATCTTTTCCAACAGCGTTTTACCTTGCCGGCTTCTTTTGAAATACAAAGAAGCGGATGGTTTGGCGTGCCTTTAATGCTTTTTCCGCTTTCCGTAATTATTTCCATTGTCTGCTGGTTTTTGTAATAGTGGAATACTGTTGCGAGGTCTCTTTTTTTCATTCCCTCGCCAGTCAATACCTGCAGATTTATTTTTTGAAGGTGTTCTTGTCCAATGTTTCCGATTTTTTTTATTGCCCCGTTTCCAAGCACTATTCTTTCGTCTGCAACCAGGCAACCGGGGTCTCCCACGAGCAAAATGTGGGAATTTCCCCTGATTGTTGTTCCGTTTGGCAATATTTTTTTTACTCCGCCAAACAATTGCATTACTATTGCTTCCTTGACTGTTTCGTGCCCGAAAATATTTGGTGCAATGCTTTTTGTCAGCATTTCGTAAATGCGCGGGTTGTTTGCAAGCTTTTTGATTTCTTCTTCTTCCTCTTTTGATATTTCAATTTCAGTGAATTCCCTTGCTGTTTCCTCAATGTGCACTGAGTCAATATATCTTTTGAAAACAGACCCTTGTTCTTTTGGTTTTATTAATCTCAAAATTCCGCATATTCTTGCAAGGTCGCCGGGCATTGCCTTGTTCACTGAATCATCTGTAACATAAACATCAATGTTTGTTGCCTGTTCGCTGCCTTTTATTTGCTCTAATGGTTCTTGTATCTGGATTTTTTGGTAGTCAACAAAAACGCTTTGTTCTTCCATCAATAAAAAATCCTTGTGCTTGCATTCGCAAATTGTCGGCTGTTTTATTATGTGGCCTTCTTGTTCTATTTTGTAAACATTTCCGCAGCGCCTGCACTGCCAGCTGGCAATCTTTAATTTTGGCAAAACATCGCTCATCTGCCTGATCAGGCCATCAACGCTGATGAATTTTCCAATGTGCTCGCTGCCAATGTCGCGCAATAATGGCATCCTGTCTTTTGGCAAATTGAAAAAGCGGATGTGCGGCTTGAACTCTTCAAGCTCCAGCATTGGAATGTCAATGTTTTGCACTGCCATCTCCGCAGCTTCAATCAAAACATCTGGATTCTCTATTAGCTCGTCAGCCAATTGGTAATCATAATGCTCCAAATCATTGAAGTCAATTGCAAGCGATTTTTTTTGCGGATACTCTGCAACCAGTTTTTCAATCTGTTTGATGCACTGGGTTTCCAAAAAAGACTGGAATTTTGCAACAAAAGGGCTTTCCGCACTGGCTTTTTCCATTTCCTCAAAATCCATTTCTTCCATGCACAACAACCCTAAAAAAACATGCTTTGCCGTTGCTTTTAATTGTGGGCAAGCCTCATTTCCTCTAATGCCAATGCAGAGGCTCAATCAATTTTTTTGCTGTATGGGGAGAAATAGTATTAGGAATTAATGCAAAAACTGAACAAAAAAAATTTTTGCTTTAACTATTGCGGTTTCTGGTTTAATATTCCTTCTTGGTTCTGAAAGCAAACCGCGTTCTGCTGGCACGCGTTGGATAAGCAAACCAAAAAAATAAAATTTTTCTTAGGCAAAGCTATTCCTTTTTATAGAAAGTAATAAAATCAATGCGATGCCTTATTGCTTTCATGGCAAAAAAGTTTTTTGTTACAACTGCAATAGACTATGTAAATGCAGAACCGCACTGCGGGCATTCATACCAAAAAGTAGCCGCTGATGTTTTAGCTCGTTGGCACAAGTTAAATGGAGAAAAAGTCTGGTTCCTGACTGGCACTGACGAGCATGGCCAGAAAATAGCAAGGAGCGCGCAAGCAGTCGGAATGAATGAAAAAGAATTTGTTGACCTGATGTCACAAAAGTTCAAAGAAGCTTGGAAAAAGCTGGACATACAGTACAACCGCTTTATTCGCACAACCGACAAAGACCATGAAGAATTTGTTAAAGAGTTCACGAAGAAGATTAATGCAAAAGGGGACATTTACAAGGGGGAATATTCCGGTTATTATTGCACCGGTTGCGAGGCATACTATACTGAAAAAGAGTTGGCAGATGGCTGTTGTCCAGTTCACAAAACAAAAATTGAATTGCTGATTGAAGAAACATATTTTTTCAAAATGAGCAAGTACCAAACAGCATTATTAAAACTATTTGACGAACACCCTGAATTTGTCTTGCCAGAAGAAAGGCGAAACGAAATCAGAAATAGGGTAAAAGAAGGATTGCGTGATTTAAGCATTTCACGCACAAGCGTCACTTGGGGAATACCTTTTCCGCAGGATAGCAAACATTTTTTTTACGTCTGGTACGAAGCACTGGTTAACTATTTAAGCGGATCAGGAAAGAAGCAAGAATTCTGGCCTGCAACGATCCACTTATTGGGGAAAGATAATGCCTGGTTTCATTGTGTTATTTGGCCTGCCATGCTTATGAGCGCAGGGTATAAATTGCCAAAGACAGTTTTTGTCCACGGATTCCTAACATTTAATGGACAAAAAATATCTAAATCTTTAGGCAATGTAATCTCTCCAAACTATTTAGTCGAAAAATACGGGTCAGACGCTGTTAGATATTTCCTATTAAGAGAAATCCCCTTTGGCCAAGACGGCGACTTTTCCGAAAAAGCCCTAAAAAACCGCTTGAACAACGAGCTCGCAAACGAACTCGGCAATCTAGTGAACAGGACTCTGGTAATGCTGGAAAAGTTTTCTGATTCAAAAATTCCAAAGGCAAAAACCGACAAGAACCTTGCAAAACAACTTGGCAAGAAAAAGATTTTCTCACAAATGCAAAAGCTCGAATTCCACAATGCTCTTGCAGAAATCTTTTCTTTTGTTGCCGCGTGCAACAAATTCATCAACGACAAAGCGCCCTGGAAAGAAGAAAACAAAAAACAGCGCGCAGAAATACTGTATTCTCTCGCAGATTCAATCCGCATTATTTCCCTGAAGATATTGAGATAATATGCAGCATCTTTG